>JAYUHN010000266.1:0-1718 GCA_043766965.1 Ramlibacter sp.
ACGTGCGCAGGATCCGCGACTCGCTTGAGCGTCATGGCGAGCGCTTTGCCCGGAAGATCCTGTGCGAGCGCGAGCTCGCCACCTGGCGCGCCCGCAGCGTGCGCTGGCCCGAGCGCGGCGTGCGTTACCTGGCAACCCGTTTTTCGGCCAAGGAAGCTTTCAGCAAGGCGATCGGCCTTGGCATGCGCATGCCGATGACGTGGCGCCTGTGCGAGGTCGGCAAGCTGGCGAGCGGCCAGCCAGTCATCGTGCTGCACGGAGGCCTGAAGGAATGGTGTGAGACACGCGGCCTGACGGCCCACGTCAGCGTCACCGACGAAACCGATTACGCGGCGAGCTTCGTCGTCGTGGAAAAGAGAACAATCGAATGAACGAACACGCCCCGCTGATCATCGACATCGCCGGCCTGGAATTGACGGACGCCGACCGTCGCCGTCTCAGCCACCCGCTCATCGGAGGGATGATCCTGTTCGGGCGTAACTGGCGGGACCGTGACCAGCTCACGCAGCTCTGCGCCGACATGAAGGAGCTGAAGCCCGACCTGCTGATATGCGTCGATCACGAAGGCGGCCGGGTGCAGCGTTTCCGCACCGATGGCTTCACTCACCTGCCGCCGATGCGGGCCCTGGCGCAGCTCTGGACGCGGGACCAGACCGGGCCCGGGAGCGGGGTGCTGGCCGCCAGCAACGCCGCGACTGCGACCGGGTATGTGTTGGCTTCCGAATTGCGCGCCTGTGGGGTGGACTTGAGTTTCACGCCGGTGCTCGACCTGGACTGGGGTGAGTCCGGGGTGATCGGCGACCGCGCCTTCGATCGCGATCCGCGTGTGGTTTCGGTGCTGGCCAAAAGCCTGATGCATGGCTTGCTGCAAGCCGGCATGGCCAATTGCGGCAAACACTTTCCCGGACACGGCTTCGTCAGGGCTGACTCGCATACCGAGATTCCGATCGACCCGCGCGGCCTGAAAGCGGTCCTGGCCGACGATGCCGCCCCGTATCAGTGGCTGAACACCGTGCTCACCAGCGTCATGCCGGCGCATGTGATCTATCCGGAGGTGGATCCGAGGCCTGCCGGTTTTTCCAGTCGCTGGCTCAACGACATCCTGCGACGGAAGCTCGGTTTTGGCGGCGCCGTCTTCAGCGACGACCTCAGCATGGCAGGCGCGCGGCTGATCGATGGCAAACAGGTCAGCTACGCCGAAGCGAGCGTCGTCGCGCTGAACGCGGGGTGCGACATGGTCCTGCTTTGCAACCAGTCTGTCGACGGCGGGTCGGCAGTGGACGAACTGCTGGACGGCCTGACCCGCGCGCAGGAGCGGGGCCGGTGGAAGCCGAGCGAGGCCGGCGGGCAGCGCCGGCTGGCCCTGTTGCCCGCGTCACCGGCGCTGCACTGGGATGAACTGATGGCGTCGCACGCTTACCGGCTGGCGCTCGACCTGCTGCCCTGAGGCGGGCTCTTCAGGCCCACACCAGCTTTCCGTGTGTCTCCAGGTGGGTCAGGTAGACGCGCAGGTCGAATTCGTACTGGTGGTATAGCGGTTCCATGCGGGAGCACAGCTGGTAAAACGCCTTGTCGTGCTCCTTTTGCTTGAAGTGCGCAAGTTCATGCACGGCGATCATCCGCAGGAATTCGGCCGGTCCCTCGCGCAGCAGGGCCGCGATGCGGATCTCCCGTTTCGTCTTCAGCTTTCCGCCCTGGACGCGCGACACGGTCGTGTG
>JAYUHN010000267.1:0-1713 GCA_043766965.1 Ramlibacter sp.
CGACCCCTATGCACATGGCACGACTATGCACAGGTGACGCGGCGGTGATCGCGCGGAGGCAGCATCGGCGCGGCATACGGCGGGATGGTCAATCGGCAAACTGGACATAGTTTCGGCTTTAGCGCGCACTGGTGGTCCCACTTCTGGAGATCACCATGGATACCGCTCAGCACTCGCGCGTCATCGAGGTTGACTGGCTCGCCGCCAGTCCGATCGGGCCTCACGCCGTCGCATTCAAGCGTCACCTGACGGAGCGCAGGTACGCCGCAGACACCGTGTCCAGCTACGTCGCTGAGGTGACGCACTTCGCGCGCTGGGCATGCACGCGGCGACTGCCCCTGGCCAGGGTCGACGAAGTCTCGGTCGCCATATTCCTTGACGACCACCTGCCGAGCTGCGCTTGCACTGGGCACATGCGGCACGACCGGGCCGATCACAGCGCGGCGCTTGGGCACCTGCTCGTCGTACTTCGCGCTCAAGGTGCCATTGCGCAGCCGCCAGTCAGCACCAGACCGGTGGATGCTGAATTGCGTCGCTACGACGATCACATGAACCACGTACGTGGGCTCGCGCCGAAGAGCCGGACCATGGGGCTGCGGATCGTTGGGCGGCTGGAACTGGAGCGTCCCAAGACAAGCAACCGCGCCATCTTCGTGCGCAATGTGGCCCCGCGCGACACCCCATCGGCGCGGATCTCATCCGCATTACCATCCGCCAGGCTTACGCGCGCGCCGGGCTGCCGTACACCCGTTCGCACCTGCTGCGCCACACGATGGCCAACCGTTTGCTCGCCAGCGGCTCGTCCTTGAAGGAGGTGGCCGACGTTCTGCGCCACCGGTCGCTGAACACCCCGAAGATCTACGCCAAGCTGGACGGCCGCAGCCTTGCTGCGGTGGCCATGCCGTGGCCTCGGAGTGCGTTATGAGTGCCGCCGATGGGGCGCTATGGAGATCTCTGCATAGCCGCCAGGACCGGAAATTCAGTTTTTCGATTGGCCCGCCGCAAGGCTGACGGCCAACGATTCTGGCGGCCCGGACTTCCTCGGATTCATCAGTAACTGCCCGATGCCACGCAACGCAGCCCCAATCCAAGCTGCACTGCAGCCCGGCTGACAGCGGTATCAAAACTGGCACCTTTCAGTCAGCCCGACGCCCGGGCTGCAGGGATCGGCTGCGTCCGAGTTATTCTGGAAAGGTCAGAGCGACCCGGAGACCTGGGTTCACCCGTACGCGAATCACATGCCAGACACGTCTGGGCGGCACTACGCGGCCTGGATGTTCGAGGCCTGTTTACCCTTCGCCCCGTTGGTAACCTCGAACGAGACGCGTTGACCTTCCTTCAAGGTCTTGAAGCCTGGCATGTTGATCGCCGAGAAGTGAGCGAAGATGTCTTCGCCGCCTTCATCGGGAGTGACGAAGCCGAAGCCTTTGGAGTCGTTGAACCACTTGACAGTACCTAACATTGGAGTCTCTCCTTCAATTTCTGCACATGAATCGCCCCGAAGAGGCGCTTGCGGATCGAGGTCACAGCGATATCAAGCGACCTGGATGTTCGTGGGCACCTTGTCCTCGTTCCCCTCGACGATGTCGAAGGAGACGCGCTGGCCGGCCGTCAGGGTCTTGAGATCCGGCGCGCCGAGGTCGCTGGTGTGCACGGGGAGGTCTTTGCCGCCGCCGTCGGGGGTGATAAAACCGTAGCCGTGGGTGTCATCAA
>JAYUHN010000268.1:0-1713 GCA_043766965.1 Ramlibacter sp.
CCGCGCCGGCGGCGTCATGCATCAGCCCGCGCTGGGCCGCTTCATCTGGCAGCTGGTCGGCGTGCTCGAGACATACGGGTCCATCTGTTTGATCGGCACGAAGGTGAAGCCGGTATTTTCGACGTTGTACTCGCCCTTCTTGGCCTTCTGCCACTTGGTCACGAACATCGTCTGCTGCAGCTGGTGGTCCGAAGCACGCATGGTGATGTCCCCGGCAAAGCTCTTCACCGACAGGCCCTCCATGGCCTTGGCCACCTGGACCGGGTTGGTGGACTTCGCCTTCGCCATGGCCGCGCCGAGCAGCTGGACGCCGTTCGAAGTGGCGTACGTGTAGTAGTCGTCGTTGAATTTTTTCTTGAACTCCGCGCCCATCTGTCCCAGCTCGCCGGTGTGGTTGGCGTGGCCATAACCGATCACATAGACCTCCCCTTCGCCGCCGGCGGCCAGCGCCGTGGGCGTCCCGGTGACGCCCGAGTAGTAGGTGTACATCGGCAGCTTCAGGCCGGCGTCGTTCAGCGCTTTCACGAACAGCGTCAAGTCCTGGCCCCAGTTGCCGGTGACGATGGTGTCGGCGCCCGAC
This sequence comes from Ramlibacter sp., assembly GCA_043766965.1. GTDB lineage: Bacteria > Pseudomonadota > Gammaproteobacteria > Burkholderiales > Burkholderiaceae_C > Ramlibacter. Next base: position 581 of record JAYUHN010000268.1, read on the forward strand.
TGCTTGATCTTGGCGACATAGGGCGCGAAATCCTTGACCTGGCCGATGGGATGCAGGTCTTCACCAACGATCTTCACGTCCGGGCGCTTGCGCGCCATGCCTTCCTTGAAGTACTTGGCGACCTGCTGGCCGTGCGAGTAGTTCTGGTTCAGCAGGTAGACCTTGGTGACCTTCGGCTGGTCCTTCATGAAGGTGGTCAGGCCTTCCATCTTCATCGTCGTGTCGGCGTCCAGGCGGAAGTGCCAGTAGTCGCATTTCTCGTTGGTCATCGCCGGATCGACAGCCGCGTAATTCAGGTAGATCAATTCCTTGCCGGGATTGCGCTCGTTGTGCTTGGAGACGGCATCGAGAATGGCCAGCCCCGCGCCCGAGCCGTTGCCCTGCGTGATGTAGCGGAAGCCCTGGTCGATCGCGGCCTTGAGGGTGTTCAGGCTTTCCTGGGGGGAACCCTTGTTGTCGAAGCCGACCACCTCGAATTTGACGCCGGCCGGATTCTTGGCATTGGAGAAGTGCTCCGCGGCGAACTGCCAGCTCTTGAGCTGGTTCTGGCCGACATTGGCGAACGGTCCCGACAGCGGGTCCATGAAGGCGATGCGGACGGTCTCGCCTTTCTGGGCCACGGCCATGCCGCTGACGGCCATGACAGCGGCGGCGGCGACCAGTTTGAACGCGAATTTCATCGATGTCTCCTTGTTTGACCGATAGCGCGCAGGGTACAGTTTTTGTGCAGTGCAGCGCTCAGGGATTGCACCTAAGGCCGCTGCCTTCTATCGCGCAAGTGACAATCGACAGGCTCAGCCGGGCAGCTTGTAATTGCTCAACTGTGCGCGCAGTTGGGTCTTGAGGATCTTGCCGGTGGCGCCGAGCGGAATCGAGTCGACGAACACCACGTCGTCGGGAATCTGCCATTTGGCGGTTTTGCCCTGGTAGAACTGCAGCAGTTCCTCGCGCGTCACCTGCGCGCCCGGCCGCCTCACCACGACCACGATCGGCCGCTCGTCCCATTTCGGATGCTGCATCCCGATGCAGGCCGCCATCGCAATCGCCGGGTGGGCGACGGCGATGTTCTCGACGTCGATCGAGCTGATCCACTCGCCGCCGGACTTGATCACGTCCTTGCTCCGGTCGGTGAT
>JAYUHN010000269.1:0-1707 GCA_043766965.1 Ramlibacter sp.
ACTGCGGCGCGGAATTGCCGCTGGCCTGCCCTTCGTGTCACTTTGTCTCGGCGACCGGCGCCAAGTTCTGCGGCGGCTGCGGGCTGACGCTGCGCCCGAGCCGCCTTACACCCGCTGTAGTGGCCAAACCGCCGCTGGCTGGCTGGGGCGAGCTGAAGCAGGCAACAGTGCTGTTTGCCGACATCGACCGATCGACCGAACAGATCGCCAACCTGGATCCCGAGGCGGCCATGGACCGGCTGCAACCCGCGGTACTCGCAATGTGCGAAGCGGTCGAGCGTTTCAACGGCACCGTGGTTCGCACGCTCGGCGACGGGGTCATGGCGCTGTTCGGGGTGCCGATCGCGTTGGAGGGTCACGCGACGCTTGCCTGTGAGGCGGCTCTGCAGATGCGCAATGTTCTGAGTGGGCACGCGGGCGGACTGACGATCCGTGTCGGATTGCATTCGGGCCTGGTCGCATCCGACCCGCATGCGGCCGACAAGAGCAAGGGCGGTGGCGCGCATGGCCTCACGATCCACCTTGCGAGCCGTGTGAGCTCGGTCGCCCCGCCCGGGCAGATCGCGCTGACTGCCGATTGTCATGCCTTGCTGAGGGGCAGCGCTCAGGTCAAGTCGCTCGGCTGGTGCCCGCCGCTCAAGGGCATTCCAGGGCCGGTCGAGATCTTCCTGCTCGAGAACCTGGTCCGGCAGTTTGCGAACCGGCGGTTCCAGGACACAAAGCTCACGCCGCTGCGTGGGCGCAACCGGGAAATGTCGGTCCTGAAGGAGGCGCTTGCCAGGGCCCAGCAAGGCGGCGGCAACGTCGTTGGCGTGACCGGCGCGGCGGGAACAGGCAAGAGCCGGCTGTGCTTCGAGTTCGGGCAATGGTGCGGAGCGCGCGCCATGCCCGTGTTCGGCGTCCATGCGCAGCTCTATGGCCACGCAACCCCGCTGCAACCGGCCCTCGACCTGCTGCGCGTCTTTTTCTTCCAGTTCGAAGCGGGCGCCGAACCGCAGGCGGCTCGCGCCATGGTCAGCAGCCGCATGGCACAGGCGGGGCTCGTCGACAAGGCGGACGCGGCATTGGTGCACGAGTTTCTCGGGATCGGCAGCGCCACCGCCGCGCCCGAGCACCTCGACGCCGCGACGCGGCGCAGCCGCTTGCTCAACATCGTGCGCGACCTGTTCGAGCAGCTGGCCATGACGCCTTCGGTGCTGATCATCGAAGACCTGCACTGGCTTGACGAAGCCAGCGAGGAATTCGTCTCGGTGCTCGTCACGGCTGTCGCGGGCACTCGCGTGCTGCTCGTCCTGAACTACCGTTCTTCCTATGTGCCCTCGTCGACCAACCTGCACCACTTCCAGAAGATCGAGCTGGCCGAGCTGAGCGTCCGCGACACGGCGGCGCTGGTGCGCGAACTTGTCAGCAACCGCCGTGAGCTGAGCAGCCTGCATGACATGATTGCCCGCCGCAGCGGCGGCAATCCGTTCTTCGCCGAGGAACTGGTGCAGTCGCTGGTCGAAAGCGGCATTCTCTCGGCCGACGCCGTCGCCTCCAGGAGCGATGCCGGATCGATCGACACCGCGCTGCCGTCCACTGTGCAGGCAGTGATCGCAGCGCGGATCGAGCGACTCGGCGACGCCGAAAAATCGCTGCTTCAAACCTGCGCGATCGTCGGAAAGTCATTCCCGCTGGGCGTGCTGGAGCTGGTGACCGGCTCTTCCG
>JAYUHN010000270.1:0-1704 GCA_043766965.1 Ramlibacter sp.
GCGGTTGCGATGCGCAGCGTTTCCGCGATCGCCGCGGTCGTCACGCCGAGGTCCGCGGCCGCGGCGAAGTTCGGCCGCACCGCGATCTCGGGCCGGATCAGGCTGGCGCTGGAGGCGACGCTCCCCAGGCCCGGGATGGTGCGCAGATCTTTCTCCACCGCCCGGGCCGCCGCTTGCAACGCCTGCGGATCTTCTCCAGTCAGGACCAGCACGTACTTCTCTCCGGAACCGCCCAGCCCCACCTTGCTGCGGACGCCGGGCAGCGGTTCGAGCGCCGCGCGCAGCTGGTTTTCGATGCGCTGCTTGCGCGGCCGCTCCCCGCGGTCGGATAACAGGATGGTGAGCGTCGCCTTGCGTGCCTCGGCGGCGCCGGCGTTGGCGAACGGATCGGTCCCGGCGCTGCCGCCGCCGATCGTGGTGTAGACGCTTTTCACGTGGTCGACCTTTGCGACCAGCAGGCGCGCTTGCTCGGCGACGCCTTTGGTCTGCTCCAGTGTGGAACCGGGCGCAAGCTCGAGATAGACCTGGGTCTGCGAATTGTCGTCGGGTGGAATGAAGCCGGTCGGCAGCAGCGGGATCAAGGCCACCGAGCCGAAGAAGAACAGCGTCGACAGCGCCATGGTGACGATGCGGTGCTTCATGCTCCAGTTCACGCAGCGCAGGTACACCGTCATCCACCTGGGTTCGACATGTCCGGTAACGATCGGCTTGAGCAGATAGGCCGCCATCATCGGAGTCAGCACCCGTGCCACCAGCAGCGACGCGGCAACAGCGAGCGACGCGGTCCAGCCGAACTGCTTGAAGAATTTGCCGGCGATTCCGCTCATGAAGGCGGTGGGCAGGAACACGGCGATCAGCGTGAAAGTAGTCGCGATCACCGCCAGCCCGATTTCGTCGGCCGCCTCCATGGCCGCCTGGTAAGGCGTCTTGCCCATGCGCAGGTGGCGCACGATGTTCTCCACCTCCACGATCGCGTCATCGACCAGGATGCCGACCACCAGCGACAAAGCCAGCAGCGTCACCACGTTGACTGAAAAGCCCAGCAGGTACATGCCCACGAATGCGGGAATGACGGACATCGGCAGTGCAATCGCGGAGACGAAGGTGGCGCGCCAATCGCGCAGAAAAAGCCAGACCACGAACACCGCCAGGATCGCGCCCTCGTAGAGCAGGTGCAGCGAGCCGTGGTATTCCTCTTCGACCGGCGTCACGAAGTCGAAGGCCTGCGTCAATTCGAGATCGGGCCGCTGCAGCTTCAGGTCGGCCAGCGCCTTCTGGACCGCGGCGCCCACCGCCACCTCCGATTCGCCGCGACTGCGCGACACCTCGAAGCCGACGACCGGCCTGCCGTTCAGGAGCGCGGCGGCCCGCGGTTCGGCGATGGTGTCGCTGACCGTTGCAACATCGTTCAGCTTGATTCTGCGTCCGGCAGCACCCGGAGCACCGGCGGCTCCGATGGCCAGTTCGAGCTCGCCGACTTCCTGGGCCGTCTTCACCGTCGCCAGCGTGCGCACCGGTTGCTCGCTGCCGCCGATGTCGGTTCGGCCGCCCGCGCTCTCGGTCTGCACCTGGCGCAACTGGTGAGAGATTTCGGCTGCGGAAACAACCAGCGCCTGCATGCGCGACGGGTCCAGCGCGACCCGGATTTCGCGGGTGACTCCGCCGACGCGGGTGACAGCGCCCACGCCGCGCACCGCCAGCAGC
>JAYUHN010000271.1:0-4699 GCA_043766965.1 Ramlibacter sp.
GGAAAGACGCTTCCCAGATCGACCCGCGGCAGCAGCAGGTTGGAGCCGCCCCACCGGCCGTGGCCCGGCCTGAACAGCGAATCGCGCAGCACGCGCAGGAACACCTGGCCGCTGGCGCGCGAGGCCGGCGTGTTCAACGCCGAAACACAGAGCGGCTCGATCAGCCCGTCCATCACGCGCTGACTGACGCCGTGGCAGACATCCACCACGGTGGCAGAGGGCGCGCAGATGAAGCCCGCAAATTTCCAGCGCAAGGCAGCGGCCAGCATCGACGCCTTGTCGCGCCAGCTCCAGCCGCGTGCCGTTGCAATGCCCCAGACGGCGTCGAACGGCGCCGGCAATTCCGGCAGGGCGAGCCCGTCACCACCCGGAAAGCGCAGGGTCAGCGGCAACCGCAGCAGCACTGCTTGCGGGTCGACCCCGATCTCGTGCATCAGCCGCAGCGTCGCGGTGTAGGCGCCGATCATGATGTGCTGGCCGTTGTCGAGAACGGCCGATGAACCGTCCGGCATCGCAGTGGCCAGGCTGCGGGCGCGGCCACCGAGCGAGCGCGAGCTTTCGAACAGGACGACTTGGTGGCCGGCACGCGTCGCGGTCACCGCCGCCGCCAGGCCGGCCCAACCGGCCCCGATGACGGCGATATTCATCGACGCGCTGTCGTCATAGCCGGCCGAGGGCCTGCACTTTCCACGCCAGCCAGAACTTGCGCAGCGGGGTGAGGCTGACGCGCTGGTGCAGCACCTGGAAATTGTCGCTTTCGATCTCGCGCAACAGTGTGCGGTAGATGCTCGCCATCATCAGGCCGGGCTTTTGCGAACGGCGATCCGCCGCCGGCAGCAGCGCCAATGCCTCGTCATACAGGCGCTGGGCCCGCGCCGCCTGGAATTTCATCAGCGCCGTGAAGCGGCCGGAGTGGGTCCGCTTCAGGATCTCGTGCGCCTTGACGTCGAATTGCTGCAGTTCGCTGACGGGCAGGTAGATGCGGCCGCGGATCGCGTCCTCTCCCACGTCGCGGATGATGTTGGTGAGCTGAAACGCCAGTCCCAGTTTGTGGGCGTATGCCGCCGTCTGGGGTTGCGTCTGGCCGAAAATCCTGGCCGACACTTCGCCCACCACACCGGCGACGAGGTGGCAGTAGCGTTCGAGGGCGGGAAAGTCGAGATACCGGGTCTGGTCGAGATCCATCTCGCAGCCGTCGATCACCGCCTGCAGCTGCCGTTGTTCGATGCCGAAGGCCTGCGCCGCCGGCAACAGCGCCTTGGTCGCCGGGTGGCTGGGCTGGCCCGCGAACGACTGCGCCACCTCGGAGCGCCACCAGGCAAGCTTGGTGCGGGCGACGCCCGGGTCGGTCACTTCGTCGGCCACGTCGTCCACCTCGCGACAGAAGGCGTAGAACGCCGTGATCGCGGCGCGGCGCGCCGGCGGCAGGAACAGGAATGCGTAGTAGAAGCTGCTGCCGGAGGCCGCCGCCTTTTGCTGGACGTACTGTTCGGGGGTCATCTAGAGCTTGTGGGCACTGTTGCCGGGCGCCATGCGCAGGCTGCGCCACAACAGCACCGGAAAGTCCCGCAACCGCAGCGCCGGCCGCGCGGCAAAGGTGTTGAAGCCCATCGCTTCGATCCGGTCCAGGATGCGCAGGCCGCCTTGCACCACCAGCCGAAGTTCCCAGCCGGCGCGTCCCGGAATCGCATGCACGAGATCGGCGCCGCTGGCCATCAGGTTTCTGGCCCAGTGCGAATACTCGGCGATCAGCGCGGCGGCCCCGGTGTCCCCCGCCCATGTCGATGGCCGGGCCGGATCGAGCCCGTGGCGCCGCAGGTCTGCCACGGGCAGGTAGTAGCGGCCGCGAACGACGTCCAGTCCCACGTCCTGCCAGAAATTGATCAGCTGGAGCGCGGTGCAGACGGCGTCGCTCTGCATCCTTGCAGCCGCGTCGGTGATGCCGTAAAGATGCAGCAGCAGGCGCCCGACCGGATCGGCGCTGCGGCGGCAGTAGTCGAGCAACTCGGCACGGGTGGTGTAGCCGGTGCCGTCCCGGCTCTTCGCCACGTCCTGCTCGAAGGCCGTCAGCAGGTCGCCCAGGGGCCCTTGGGGCAGGCTGAAATCACGGACAGCGGCGCGCAGCGGAATGAAGACGGTGGGCCAGCGGCCGCTGTCCGGCCGGTTGCTGAAACATGCCTCGAGATCGGTCCGGTATACGGCCAGCCCGCTCAGGCGTTGCGCCGGTGTGGCGTCCCCTTCGTCCGCCAGGTCGTCCGCCGTGCGGGCGAAACCGTAGATCGCCACCACGGGCCGGCGCAGGCGTCGCGGGCAGAGCCAGGAAGCGACTGGAAAGTTTTCGTAATGGTCGACCCCATGTGTCGGAATGGGCGGGCGCGTGTTCACGGCGGCATTGTCGCTTGGCGCCGTATGTGCTCAGCGTGGATCAGGGGGGACGTCGCATCGAGGTAAAATGCGCGGTTGACCGAATTTGGGCGGGGGTGCAGACAGATCCTGACTGCCCGCGTCGATTTCAGCTCAGCGCGGGTGGCGAAATTGGTAGACGCACCAGGTTTAGGTCCTGACGCCAGCAATGGTGTGGGGGTTCGAGTCCCCCCCCGCGCACCATCGCAGACATACCTCAAGAGAGAGAGAAACCATCATGGCCGTGACCGTTGAAACCCTCGACAAGCTGGAAAGAAAAATCACCTTGACGCTGCCCGTCGACGTGATCAAGTCCGAAGTCGATTCCCGCCTCAAGCGCCTCGCGCGCACCGTCAAGATGGACGGTTTCCGTCCCGGCAAGGTTCCGATGAACGTGGTCGCCCAGCGCTACGGCTATTCGGTGCATTACGAAGTGATGAACGACAAGGTCGGCGAGGCGTTCGCGCAGACCGCCAACGAGGCCAAGCTGCGGGTGGCCGGCCAGCCGAAGATCACCGAGAAAGAAACCTCGCCCGAGGGCGAACTGGCGTTCGACGCCGTGTTCGAAGTGTTTCCGGAAGTCAAGATCGGCGATCTCACCACGGCTGAGGTCGATCGTGTCACCGCCGAGGTGACCGACAGCGCGATCGACAAGACGGTGGAGGTCCTGCGCAAGCAGCGCCGTACGTTTGCCCAGCGTCCCCACGATGCTGGCGCGCAGGAAGGTGACCGGATCACGCTCGACTTCGAGGGCAAGATCGACGGCGAGTCGTTCCAGGGCGGCAAGGGCGAAGACTTCCAGTTCCTGGTCGGCGACGGCCAGATGCTCAAGGAGTTCGAGCAAGCGGTGCTTGGGATGAAGGTCGGTGAGAGCAAGACCTTCCCGTTGGCCTTTCCGGCCGACTACCACGGCAAGGACGTTGCCGGCAAGCAGGCCGACTTCATGGTCACGGTGAAGAAGATGGAAGCGGCCAACCTGCCCGAAGTGAACGAGGCGCTGGCCAGGTCGCTTGGCATCGCCGAGCCGACCGTGGAAGGCCTGCGGGCCGACATCAGGAAAAACCTGGAGCGGGAAGTCAAGTTCCGGCTGCTGGCGCGCAACAAGACCGCCGTGATGGACGCGCTTGTCGCCAAGGCCGAACTCGACCTGCCCAAGTTCAGCGTGCAGGCCGAACTGGAACGCATGATCGAAGGCGCGCGGGCCGATCTCAAGCAGCGCGGCATCAAGGACGCAGACAAGGCGCCCATCCCCGAAGACATGTTCCGCCCCCAGGCCGAGCGCCGCGTGCGCCTGGGGCTGGTGGTGGCGGAACTGGTCCGCTCCAACGAGTTGCGGGCCCGTCCCGAACAGATCAAGACCCATGTGGAAGAGCTGGCCGCCAGCTACGAGAAGCCCGAGGACGTGGTGCGTTGGTACTACAGCGACAACCGCCGGCTGGCTGAGGTCGAGGCGATCGTGATCGAGAACAACGTCACGGACTTCGTGCTCGGCAAGGCCAGGGTCAGCGAAAAGTCGGTGACGTTCGACGACCTGATGGCACAGAGCCAGCGGGCCTGAGGCTCGCCGCGCGGCAATGGGGCTTGCGCGGACCTTGCAGTCCGCGGCGCAAGCCCCATTTGCCTTGCAGCTTTCGCTTTTCGATACAGTAGACAGACAACGGAGTCATTCCCCATGAGCGCACTTGAAACCCAGGGCCTCGGCATGGTGCCGATCGTCATCGAGCAGTCCGGACGCGGCGAGCGGTCGTACGACATCTATTCGCGGCTGCTGCGAGAGCGGGTGATTTTCCTGGTCGGCCCGGTCAACGACCAGACTGCCAACCTGGTCGTGGCCCAGTTGCTTTTCCTGGAAAGCGAGAACCCCGACAAGGACATTTCGTTTTACATCAACTCGCCGGGAGGCAGCGTCAGCGCCGGCATGGCCATCTTCGACACCATGAACTTCATCAAGCCGGATGTCTCCACCTTGTGCACCGGCATGGCGGCCAGCATGGGCGCCTTTCTGCTGGCTGCAGGGGCCAAGGGCAAGCGTTTTTCGCTGCCCAATTCCAAGGTCATGATCCACCAGGTGCTGGGCGGCGCCCAGGGCCAGGCCACGGACATCGAGATCCATGCCCGCGACATCCTGAAGACCAAGGCCGTGATGAACAAGATCCTGGCCGAGCGCACCGGGCAGTCGCTCGAAAAGATCGAGCGCGATACCGAGCGGGACTATTTCCTCGATGCCGAGGAATCCAAGGCCTACGGGCTGGTCGACCAGGTGATCTCCAAGCGCCCCTGACCGGATTGATGACGG
>JAYUHN010000272.1:0-1692 GCA_043766965.1 Ramlibacter sp.
TGGTCGGGTCGCACCACCAGCACCAGCCGGTCCTTGCGGTAGGGCAACGTCTGCAGGCCGAGCGCCGGCGTGCGGTCGGCAAAAACGCCGAGGTCGGCCCGGCCCTCGAGCACCGCCAGCACCACCTCGTGGCTGTCCGCCTCGTGCATCTGGATGCGGATGCCGGGATGCAGGGTCGCGAAGGACGCCAGGTCAGCCGGCATGAACTGGGTGATCGCGGACGTGTTGGCCCACAGGCGCACCACGCCGGTGACGCCGGTGGCATGGTCGGACAGTTCGGCCGCGAGCTGGTCGACGTCGTGCAGGATGCGCTGGGCATGGCGGTGCAGGGCCTCGCCGGCAGCGGTGAGCGTGACCCCGCGCGAATGGCGGTCGAACAGTTCGGCACCGACCGCCGCTTCGAGGTCGGAGATCCGTTTGCTGGCCGCGCCGACGGCCAAGTGCGCGAGTTCCGCGCCCTTGCTGATGCTGCCCGTTCGCACCACGAGGGTGAAGAGCGACAGCGACACGAGGTCCAGGCGATGCAGGTTCATGGGGCCGCAGGCTCGGCGCACGGCGATCCCGGGCGCATTGGGGCAGTGTGCGTGCCGCCCGGCCTCGCGCCATCGGGACAGACCCGATGCCCGGCGGAGCCGGCTCGGGGGGGACGCGGTGCAACACCGCCGTATCCGGCGTTCCATCGCTGTGGGGCCCAGCCCATGTCAGTGGCAATATGCAGCTTCGACACGATGGCCGGCCTGATCGGCGGCCGGGCGAACGTGAAGCCCCAGTCATCAGAAAGGAATGTCCATGTCGAAAATTCCGATGGTCCCGCTGGACCTTGTGGAACCGAAAGCCGTGGTGGAAGCGATCCGGCTGCGCCGCGGCGGCCAGCTGTCCAACCTGGATCGCGTACTGCTCAACAGCCCCGTGCTGGCGCAAGCGTGGAACGCCTTCTTCGGGACGGTCCGCCAGCAGCTGTCGCTGACGCCGAAGGTGCGCGAGATCGTGATGTGCGGAGTGGCCGTTCTGAACAAGGCGCAATACGAGTTCTTCCACCATGTCCGCGAATTCGAGCAGGCCGGCGGCACGCCGCAGCAGGTCGAGGCGATGAGGGACGTCGCCGCGGCGGCGCAGAACAAGGAGCTGTTCGAGGACCAGGAACGGCTCGCCTTCCAGCTGACGCTGGAAATGACCCGCGACGTCACGGTGCGCGAGGAAACGCTGGCGCGCGCGCGGGCCGCCTTCACTACCCGGGAACTGGTCGACCTGATGGCGACCATCGGCTCCTACAACATGGTGTCGCGCGTGGTCGTCGCCTGCGACATCCGGCCGGAGCACTGAATGCAAACGCAATGCGCAGTCGTGGTCGGTGTGCGGTCGGATCGCAACGCCTCGGTGGTCCCCGGAACGTTCAGACCGTTCCGTCCGCGGCCAGCCGGTCGATCTCGCCCGGGCTGAGGCCCAGCACGTTGCCCAGCACGCTGCGCGTGTGCTGCCCCAGCGTCGGCGGCGGCAGTTCGTAGCCGATCGGCCGTTCCCGATAGCGAATCGGGTTCGACGTGAGGGGTACCTTGCCAGCAACCGGATGCTCCATTTCGAACACCATCCCGCGGGCCAGGACCTGCGGGTCCCGGTACACCTCGCGCAGGGTGTTGATCGGACCGCAGGCGACGCCGGCCTGGCCGAACACCGTGAGCCACTGCTCCGTCT
>JAYUHN010000273.1:0-4661 GCA_043766965.1 Ramlibacter sp.
GCGCTGGGCTGCGTGGTCGAGGTTGACGACTGCGCCAACCTGTTCTTCCGCCGGCCCGGAGGGTCCACACTGCCGGCGGTCCTTACTGGCAGCCACGCGGACACGCAGCCGGTGGGCGGCAAGCTTGATGGCGCCTACGGAGTGCTCGCGGGATTCGAAGTCATCCAGGCGCTGAACGACGCCGGCGTCCAGACCGCGCGCGCGGTGGAGGTGGTGGCCTGGACCAACGAGGAGGGCAGCCGCTTCGGACCTGGATGCATGGGCTCCAGCGCCTTCGTGGAGCCCGCCCGTCTGGCCGGCTACCGCGCTGCGGTCGACGGTGATGGCATCAGCTTCGGCGACGCCCTGGACCGCGCGTTGCAGGCCATGCCCGACGTGCCGCGGCGTGCCATGCGCCAGCCGTTTGCCGGCTACATTGAACTGCACATAGAGCAGGGCCCGGTGCTCGAAGGCGCGGGGGTGCCGCTGGGCGTGGTCACCGGCATCCAGAGCGTGCGCTGGTACCAGGTGAAGGCGGTCGGCGTCGCGGCGCACGCGGGCACAACGCCGATGAACGTGCGCATCGACGCCATGGCGGCCTCGGTCGAGATTGCGCACCGGCTGCAGGCTGAGGCGGCGAAGCTTGCCGCCAGCCAGTTACGGCTCACCCTCGGCCGCTGGGTGGTCAGCCCGAACTCGATCAACACCATCCCGGGCATGGTGGAGTTCACCATCGACGTGCGTTGTGTCGAAGAGGACGTGCTCGCGGCATTCGACCGCACGCTACATGACGTGGTGGGCACGCTTGCCTGGGGCGGCCACATGGAAGTCGAATCGCTGTTCGAACGTCCGCCCACGCGCTTTCCGCAGGAGATGCTTGTGCGCCTTGAGGAGGCCGGCACACGCGCATGCATGCTCGCATCTCGGCCCGCGCCCCTTCCAGTCATTTCCGGGGCGTTCCACGACGCCATGTACCTGGCGGATCACTGCCCGGCGGCGATGCTGTTCGTGCCGAGCGAACGGGGCCTGAGCCATAACGCGGCGGAACACACGGTGCACGCGGACCTGGTGCTCGGCGTCCAGGCCCTGGCGTATGCCGTCACCTCGCTCGCGGCCGCATGAGGGCAGGCGCGGAAGCAGATCTGTTTGATCAAAGAGGCCGAGGCCGGCATACCGATCAGGGAGATTTGCCGCAAGGGCGGCTTCAGCGATGCCGATCAGACGTGCAGGATCGCCAGCACGCCGACCGCCACACCGACGCCGGCGGCCCCGAACATGGCCCACTCCAGCCACTTCTTGCGCGTCAGCAGCGCGATGGCGGCCATCGCAATCGACACCTGCAGCACGGTTGTCGCCTGGGCCCAGCGGTGATGCTGGTGCATCTGGAATTCGCTGCGTTCGTCCCAATCGAGCGACTCCTTCTCCAGTCCCTCGGCCACTCCCTTGATCTCGTTCTTCTCTTTTTCATAGCGGTCCATCTTGGACTGGTAGAACACCTTCCTGTCGTCCGGTGACAGGTCGCGTGAGACTTCCGCCAGCGACTGCTTGGTGCTTTTTGCCTGGAAGAAATTCCACTGGTTGGATGCCTTGGTCTTGGAGATCGCCGCGTTGTTCTTGAACAGCCCCGCATTGGCCTGCGTGAACCCGCCCATGTAGCTGAAGATCGCGCCGACCGTCGCGATCACCGCCGTGAACATCGCGATCTGGTTGACCATCCCGCCTGCGTCTCCGTGTACCCCCTGCGCCGCGTGCTCCATCTCATGCTCGTGCACGCCGTGCACATGAAATCCATCTTCTGACATGTCAATCTCCTAGGGTGGTGTTTTGGTACGTGACAAAACTGAATTTCAGGCCGTTGGCCGCGGTGTGCGCTTCCCGTCTTGTTTCGCGCCACTCCGTTCCGAGCACCGGCGCCTTCGCATCCCCGGCGAACTCGGCGTCGATTTCGGTGACGACAGCGGAGTGCGACAGCGGCAACGCCACGCGGTAAATTTCGGCGCCACCGAGCACCCACGCGTCCGCATCGGCAGGGCAAAGGGCGAGGGCGTCTTCAAGCGATGCTGCCCGCAACGCGCCATCCGCATGCCACCGCGGCTGGCGCGTCACAACGATGTTCAGCCGGCCTGGCAGAGGTCGGAAGCGGGCCGGCAGCGAATCCCAGGTCTTGCGCCCCATCACCACCGGATGGCCCGTGGTGAGCCGCTTCAAGTGCGCAAGGTCTTCGGGCAGGTGCCAGGGCAGGCCGCCATCCTTGCCGATCACGCCGTTCGCGGACCTGGCAAAAATCAGGTGCAGCCGCTTCACACCGCGACCGGCGCCTTGATCGCCCCGTGGCACTGATAGTCCAGCAGCTCGAAATCCTCGTACTCGTACTCGAAAATCGACGCCGGCTTGCGCTTGATGTTCAGGACCGGGTACGGATATGCCTCTCGGCTCAATTGAAGTTCCACCTGCTCATGGTGGTTGCTGTAGATGTGGCAGTCGCCGCCGGTCCAGATGAAATCGCCGACACCCAGGTCGCATTGCTGCGCCATCATGTGCGTGAGCAGAGCATAGCTCGCGATATTGAACGGAACGCCAAGGAAGATGTCGGCGCTGCGCTGGTACAGCTGACATGAGAGCTTGCCATCCGCCACATAGAACTGGAAGAACGCGTGACAGGGCGCGAGCGCCATCTTCGGGATGTCGGCCACGTTCCAGGCGCTGACGATGATGCGGCGCGAATCAGGATTGGTTTTGATGGTCTTGACGGCCTCGGCGATCTGGTCGATCTGGCCGCCGTCCGGGGTCGGCCAGCTGCGCCACTGCACGCCGTAGACAGGACCGAGGTCGCCGTCGGGCCCTGCCCATTCGTCCCAGATGGTGACGCCGCGTTCCTTCAGCCAGTTGTTGTCGCTGGAGCCTTTCAGGAACCAGAGCAGCTCCTGGATGATGGATCGCAGGTGAACCTTCTTGGTCGTCACCAGCGGAAAGCCTTCGTTCAGGTCGAAGCGCATCTGGTAGCCGAAAATGCTGCGCGTGCCGACGCCCGTCCGGTCGGTCTTGGGCACGCCGCGGGCGGCGACGTGCCGCATGAAATCCTCATACTGCGAGCGGAACGGGCGCGGGGCTGTCATGGTTTCGAATTATCGGACAAGACGGGGGTTGAACATCCCCTACGCGAAGGGCGCGAAGGGCGCGAAGGATTCGCAAAAGACGCGAAAAAGACAATCAAGGAAATTTGGGTCCCAATCTTTCGATGTGTTCTTTCGCGGCCTTCGCGTGATCTTCGCGTTCTTCGCGTACGGCTGTCCGCTTCACCGCCGCAACACCCGCCCCGGATTCAACAGGTTCTGCGGATCGAGCGACTTCTTGATGGAGCGCATCAGGGCCAAGGCCACCGGCGACTTGTGTTGTTCGAGCTTGTCGCGCTTCATCGTGCCGACGCCGTGTTCGGCCGAGATCGAACCGTCGTAGCGGCTGACGGCGTCGTAGACGATCGTGTTTACCATCGGCTCGCGATCGCGCAGGAAAGCCGCCATGTCGCCGCCTTCCGGGGCCTGCACGTTGTAGTGAAGGTTGCCGTCGCCCAGGTGGCCGAAGTTCACCAGCCCGACGCCCGGGACGGCCTGGCGCAACAGCTCATCGGTCTCCTGGCAGAAAGCCGGGATGCGCGACACCGGAATCGAGATGTCGTGCTTGATGTTCAGGCCCTCTTGCGCCTGCGCCAGCGGGATGCTTTCCCGGATGTGCCACAACCCCCGCGCCTGCGCGATGTTCTCGGCCACGACAGCGTCGGTGGCCCAGCCTTCCGCAAGCGCCGTCTCCAACAGGCGTTCGAACTGGCCTCGGGCATGCAGTTCCGATTCGTGGTCGGAGTTTTCCAGCAGCACGCACCAGGGTGTCTCCAGGTACAGCGGCACCCGCAGTTGCGGAAAGTGCTTCGCCGTCAGCGCCAGCGCGAACCGGCCCATCACTTCGAAGCCGGTCAGGCCGGCGCCCAGGCTGCGATGCGCCAGCCCGAGAAGCGAGACCGCGGCATCGAGCGAGGGCACGGCAGCCCAGGCAGTTAGCGTCGCCGCGGGCAGCGGATAGAGCCTCATGGTCGCGGCGGTGATGATGCCGAGCGTGCCCTCGCTGCCGATGAACAGGTCGCGCAAGTCATAGCCGGTGTTGTCCTTGCGCAGGCCCGTCAAGCCCTCCCACACGTCGCCGGCGGCGGTCACCACCTCCAGGCCCAGGCAGAGTTCGCGGGCATTGCCGTAGCGGACCACCTGCGTGCCACCGGCGTTGGTGGCCAGATTGCCGCCGATGGTGCAACTGCCTTCGGCTGCAAGACTGAGGGGAAACAAGAACCCCTTTTCCTCGGCCGTTTGCTGCAGCGACTGCAGCACGCAGCCGGCTTCCACGGTCATCGTGAGGTTGGCGGCGTCGATGGCCCGCAGCTGGTTCATCCGCTGCAGGCTGAGGAGCACCTGTGTCCCGGAGCCGTCCGGCGTGGAGCCGCCGACCAAACCGGTGTTGCCGCCTTGCGCGACGATCGACGTGCCAGCGGCGGCGCAGGCTTTCACCACCGCGGCGACCTGCGCCGTCGATGCAGGCCGGACCACGGCCAGCGCCTTGCCGTGGTCGCGCTTGCGCCAGTCTTCTTCCCACGCGCGCAGGTCGCCTTCGGTCAACACATGGGCGTCGCCGACGATGGT
>JAYUHN010000274.1:0-12212 GCA_043766965.1 Ramlibacter sp.
GCCGCAACGTGACGCTCGAGGCTGCCATGGCCAAGCTGACGGCGACCGAGGGTGCGCAGCAGGTGATCGATGCGGCAGTGCAGATGTTCGGCGGGCAGGGCGTCGTCAGCGGGCACCCGGTCGAGCAGCTCTACCGCGAGATTCGCGCGCTGCGCATCTACGAAGGCGCAACCGAAGTGCAGCAACTCATCATCGCGCGCGAGCTGCTGAAGCAGCCGGCGACTTTGCGGGACCGGTCCTCCGCCTTGTCCGCAACCGACCAAGGGGCTCAACCATGAGTTCGATGGAGGTGATCCTGCCGCCGGGCTGGCCGCGCCCGAAGGGCTATTCCAACGGTGTCGCCGCCAGCGGCCGGATGCTGTTCATCGCTGGGATGATCGGCTGGGACGCGCAGGGCGTCTTCCACAGCGACGATTTCGCCCGGCAGGCGCGGCAGGCCCTGCAGAATGTCGCCGACGTGCTGCGCGAAGCGGGTGGAAAGCCCGAAAATATCGTCAGGATGACCTGGTACGTGACCGACAAGCGCGAGTATCTCGCCGCCGGCAGGGAAATCGGCCAGGCCTTTCGCGAAATCATCGGCAGCTACAACGCGGCGATGACGGCGGTGGAGGTACGGGCATTGATCGAGGACCGGGCGAAGGTCGAGATCGAAGCCACCGCGGTCATTCCGGCCTAGCGCCCTTTTCATTGAATCGAATTACGGAGACCGCATGGCAACCACCAAAGCTTCTTTCCACTGGGCCGACCCGCTGCTGCTGGAACAGCAACTCACCGGCGACGAGCGCATGGTGCGCGAATCGGCAGCCACCTATTCGCAGGAGCGGCTGGCGCCACGGGTGCTGGAGTCTTTTCGCAACGAGAAGACCGATATCGCGATCTTTCGCGAGATGGGCGAACTGGGCCTGCTCGGCGCCACCATTCCGGAAACCTATGGCGGCGCGGGCCTGAACTATGTCTGCTATGGCCTGGTCGCGCGTGAGGTGGAGCGCGTCGATTCCGGCTACCGCTCGATGATGAGCGTGCAGTCGTCGCTGGTGATGGTGCCGATCCACGTGTTCGGCAACGAGGCGACCCGGCAGAAATATCTTCCGAAGCTCGCCAGCGGCGAGTGGATCGGCTGCTTCGGCCTGACCGAACCGAACCACGGCTCGGACCCCGGCAGCATGGTCACCCGTGCCATGAAGGTCGCCGGCGGCTACAGCGTGACCGGGACCAAGATGTGGATCACCAATTCGCCGATCGCCGACGTGTTCGTGGTCTGGGCCAAGGACGACGAGGGCGCGATCCGCGGCTTCGTGCTGGACAAAGGTGCGAAGGGTCTGTCGGCGCCGCCGATCAAGGGCAAGGTCGGTCTGCGTGCGTCGGTGACGGGCGAGATCGTCATGCAGGAGGTGTTTTGCCCCGAAGAAAACGCGTTTCCCGACGTGCGCGGGCTGAAGGGCCCCTTCACCTGCCTGGACAGCGCACGTTACGGGATCAGCTGGGGAGCGCTGGGCGCGGCCGAAGACTGCTGGCACAAGGCGCGCCAGTACGTGCTCGATCGCAAGCAGTTCGGCAAGCCGCTGGCGGCCAACCAGTTGATCCAGAAGAAGCTGGCCGACATGCAGACGGAGATCACGCTCGGCCTGCAGGGGTGCCTGCGGCTCGGACGGATGAAGGACGAGGGCACGGCGGCCGTGGAGATCACCTCGATCATGAAGCGCAATTCCTGCGGCAAGGCGCTGGACATCGCCCGCGTGGCTCGCGACATGCTGGGCGGCAACGGCATCAGCGACGAGTTCGGCATCGCCCGGCACCTGGTGAACCTCGAAGTGGTCAACACCTACGAAGGAACGCACGACGTGCATGCGCTGATTCTGGGCCGCGCCCAGACCGGGATCTCGGCGTTCTAGCGCGTCACAGCGGCTGGAAGACGCTGCTGCCGGGTGTGCCGGCTTCGATCGCGTGCTGGCGCAACCAGTCGCCGTCGGGTGTCTTTTCGACCGAGATGTTCAGCGTCGACGGCTCGCCATCAAGCTGGGCCGAGAAGGTGGCGTAGATGGTCTCGTGCCCCCGGTCGGGCAAGACGTACGCGTAGTCGAACTGGAACTGCCCCAGGGCCAGCGATTCCCGGTAGGAAAATACCTCGTGGGCCCCGTGGTACAGCCACAGCTCGTCTTCGTGCTTGATCAAGGTCATGGTTGTTGTTCTCCCTGGCGACGAATCTAGCAGCGGCTGAGCCAGGATTTTGCGCGGAAAATCACACCGATTCGGCAACATATCCCACAACGCCGCAACGCCTCAACCCCGCAACCTCAACTCAATGGAGACCACCCGATGGCCAGACTTCCCTATGCCGACCTGGGAGCGCCCGAGGGCCAGGCGCTGGTCGACCGCATCGTCCGTGAGCGCGGCAGCGTACTGCATCTTTACCAGATGTTGCTGCACAGTCCTCCGGTGGCCGAGGGCTGGCTCGGCTATCTCACCGCGATCCGGCAACAGGCGAGTCTGTCGCCGGCGCTGCGGGAACTGGTCATCATGCGGGTCGCGAACATCAACGGCGCGCCCTACGAAGCCGAACAACACGCGCCGATCGCACTGAAGGAAGGGGTGACCCAGCACCAGCTGGACGACCTCGGGGAGTGGGAATCCTCCAGTCACTACACGTCCGGGCAGCGGGCCGTGCTGGCGCTGACGGACGGGATGACGCGAAACGTCCAGGTTCCGCCGCAGGCCGTCGCCGCGGTGCGCGAATTCCTGAACGACCGGGAGGTGGTGGAACTGGTGGCGACCATCGGCGCCTACAACATGGTTTCGCGATTCCTGGAGGCGCTCGATATCCACTCCGACGACCGGCGGGCTGGATAAAAACCCATCGCGCGAAGGCTCACAGTCGGCCGTTGAATTGTCCTACAGCGGCTGGGCAGGGCCCGCCCTTAGCCTGTCAGGCCACGCTTTTTGAAAGCAGACACACCATGGCGACCGCAAGCACCCGCACCGTCTGGAAGGGGGCAATCAGCTTCGGGCTGGTTCACATTCCGGTGGCTCTCTACACCGCCATCGCGGAGACGCGGCCGAAATTCAACCTGATCGACAAGTCGTCGATGAGCCCGGTAGGGAACAAGCAGGTGAACAAGACCACCGGCGAGGATGTGCAGCGTGACGAGCTGGTCAAGGGCATCGAAGTCGAAGACGGGCAGTTCGTGGTCCTGACCAAGGAAGAAATCCGGTCGGCCTTGCCGAAGTCGACCCAGACCATCGAGATCGAAGCCTTCGTCGAAGCCGCCGACATCCCTCCCACCTACTTTCAGAAACCATACTTCGTGGCGCCGGTCAACAAGGGCCAGAAGGCTTACCTGCTGCTGCGCGACACGCTGCGCAAGACCGGCAAGGCGGGTCTGGCGCGCGTCGTCATCTCCACCAAGCAACACCTTGCAGCCCTGGTTCCCTTCGGTGACGGCCTGGCGCTGAATCTGCTGCGCTGGGCCGACGAAATTCGCGACTTCCCCGCCTCCGTGATGCCCGATGCGGGCACCACGGCGCCGACCGACCGGGAGCTGAAGATGGCCGAACAATTGGTGAACGACATGGCCGACGCCTGGAGCCCGGACCTGTTCCATGACGAGTTCAAGGAAAAGCTCAACGAGCTGGTGCAGGCGAAGGCGAAGGCCGGCGACGTTGCGACCTTGCAGCCCCTGCCGGGCGAGGAAGTCGCGAGCACCAGCGCCGAAGTGATCGACCTCACCGAACTGCTCAAACGCAGCCTGAAGACGGCGGCCCCCGCCGGCAAAACCGCGCGCCCCGCGGCCGCGAACGACGAGGCTGCACCGGCCAAGCGCGCCGCTGCCGGCAAGGCGACGGCCAAGGCACGCGCATCGGTGAAAGCCGGGCCGCGTCGCAAGTCGGCCTGATGCGCGCGGCGGAAGCGGTCGAGTGACGCGCCCCTCCGCCCGCGACAGCGCACCGCTTCAGCGCCGCAACCGGAAGCGCGATTCCGCAGTCGCCGCCGAAGCCCCCGCGGCCGCCGAAGCACCGGCGCGGCAACCGGATCTGTCCAAGGCGGTGAAGGCGGCGTTGCCCGCGAAGCTCGAACCGCAGCTCGCAACCCTTTCGTCGACACCGCCTGTGGGTAGCGGCTGGCTGGTCGAAGCCAAGCTCGATGGCTACCGCATCATGGCAAGGGATCCCGCAGCGCTTCGTGGCCAAGGCCGGCGGCAGCAAACGGGTCGGGAAGATCTTCATCGACTGGATCCGCAATGGCCACGCGCAGACCACGGCGGCGGCCTTCTCGGCGCGCGCGCGGTCCGGCCTTGCCGTCTCCATGCCGGTGGGTTGGGACGACCTTGCCGGCCTGAAGAGCGGCGCCTAGTGGACCATCCTGACGGCGCGCGAATACCTGTCGTTGCGGCAGGTCGATCCCTGGGCCGACTACTGGCCGTGCAGGCAGACTCTGGCGGCCGCGATGAAGGCGCTCGGCTATCGACCCGAGCCGGCATAAGCGAAACCGGCAATGAAGCGCGGTCTGTTCAAATGTGGTTCCGGGACGCTTCCCGATGCCGCCAGAACCAGCCGATGCCCGCTCTCAAAATCCTCTGCACCCGCAAGACCGCCAGTCCCGATATCCATCTCGCCATCAGCCACGTGGGAGGCGTGAACAGCAGCAAGCTGCCCTGGACGCTCTCGGTCCAGGACGCGATCCACACGCTGGAGCTGAAGCAGTACGCGTTCTACGTCATGCTCGATACGCGGCGCACCGACGTGTTCGTCGCGCAGACCAAGGGCGGGCACAAATACCTGAAGTGCACGGCGGACATTGTCGAGGGCGACACGCTTTCTGGGCTGGCGGACTGCCCGTAAGGGATTTACCTCGCAAAAAAGGCGCGGTTTGCAGGGAAGCCTTGCGGCAAATCTTGCAGTCCCGGCACCGCTTACCGATGAGCTGTAGGACGGCGTCCTGACTATGGCTTCAGCTCTTCTCATTCTATTTGTAGCTCTGCAAACTCGGGCCTCCAGCGATCGGCTGGAATGTCCCAAGGAGAGCGAAAAATGACTGAGAAATACGAAGGATCGGTTGCCCGCGCCAAGCGTGGCTTTGCCGCCATGTCCCCGGAGCGCCAGCGCCAGATTGCCAGCCTGGGAGGCAGGGCCGCGCACCAGAGCGGACATGCCCATGAATTCACCTCCGCCGAGGCCCGGATTGCCGGCAAAAAGCGGCACGAGCGCCCGCCGGTGTTGGTAAGCTGAGTCCAACGCCGCTGCCGGCTTGCCGGACGTTGCAGCCCTGCCCGTCGGCAGGGCTTTTTTGTGTCCGGCGTGCTTCCTTGTCCATGCGGCCGCGAATGCGGACGGCGTCCCGCGGATCGTGGTTTACGATCCCCTACGGCCGAGTTCGGGCCGCGACGCCGCAACGCGTGTTGTCAAGGAGTTGGGACAATGGAAACCGTGCAGACCGAAACTGTCGCCCAGCGGCAAGAGCGCCTGGGCAGCCAGCAGGGCTATCCCGCCTCCAGGCTGAAGACGAAGGTGGACCTCGCGGCCATGCTGACCCCCGCGCATTTCGAGCTCGAGCGGGAAAAGATCTTCCGGCGCGCATGGCTGGTGGTCGCCCATACCGACGATGTGCCGCAGCGGGGCAGCTACGTCGTGCAGGAGATTCCCACCTTCAAGACCTCCCTGCTGATCGTGCGCGGCCAGGACGACAAGGTGCGCGTGTTCCACAACGCCTGCCGGCACCGCGGCAACAAGCTGGTGCGAGGCGGCGAGGGCTGTCGCAAGAGCTTCATGTGCAATTTCCACGGCTGGATTTTTTCCAGCGAAGGCAAGCTGGAAGTGATGACCGACCCGCACATGTTCGAAGCCGTGAGCAAGGACGATTACGGGCTGGTCCCGGTCACGTCCGGGGTCTGGGAAAACCTGATCTTCGTCAACTTCGACGAGCGGCCTGGCGAAACACTCGAGGAGTACCTCGGACCGGAGTTCTACAGCCGCTACACCGGCTACTGGGACCTGCACCGGAAGGTCGCGAGCTACAGCTTCGAACTCGACGCCAACTGGCACTTGGGCGTCAACTCGTTCACCGAGGGTTACCACACGCTGTACCTGCACAAGAACACGGCGCGCGACTACCAGGGCGGCAAGGTCAACCCGCAGCGGCATCGCCCCCACATGGAGCTGATGAAGCGTCACCACCGCTACTCGGCGCCCGGCAACCCTGACCACCGCATCCTGCCGGTCGAAGCCATCGCCATCAAGTACGGACGCAAGCAGCTGCCGGCGTTCGATTTCGACTGTTCGATGCTGCCGCAGGGCCTCAACCCGAGCCGCTACCAGTATTGGGCTTTCGACGTGGTGGAGTTCTTTCCCAACTTCGTGGTCGTCGCCGGCAACCACTTCCGCGCCGAGATGACGTTCTGGCCGATCGACGCAGGCCGCACGCTGGTCACCAACCGCACTTACAACTACAAGCCGAAAAACCTGGGAGAGCGCCTCAGCCAGGACTACTTCCGGGCCCGCGGCCGCGACGTGGTTCGGGAAGACCTCAACACGCTCGAGGCGCAGCAGCAGATGCTGGCCTCGGGCGCCATGCCGCACGTGCTGCTGTCGAAGCAGGAAATGGCGCTGCAGCACCACTTCGCCGTCACCGCCGACATGCTGGAAGCGCCATGAAGTCGGTCGTCAGGTTCCATCCGCCGGCGGGCGCGGCCGCGGAACCAGTCGGCGCGCTTGTGCCTGAAGCGTTCGCGGATCTGGCACCGTGGATCGCGGAGTGGTCGATCGGCACAGAGAAGGGGCGGGCTGAGAAACGGGTCTCGACGCCGATCGCCGTGTTGCGTCAATTCCACGCCGCCACCCTGCCACGGCTCGAAGCCATGATCGAATATTTCAATACGCTGCCCAATGACCCGCAGGCTCTCGCCCCCGATGCGAAACGCCTCTATGCTCTGGCGCAGATGGTGATGGAAGCTTCCGCGCCCATCGACCTCGATTGGGACACGCCGGATATCGAGGACGTGTTCCCGATGCACCGCATGACATTCCACCCGCCCAGCGTCTGACTTCAGGAGCCGACATGATCCTTCCTCTCTTGCGCCGGCTCGCTGCCCCGCTGGCTTGCGCACTGCTGGCCACCGGCACCGCGCTGGCACAGGCGCCGGCCGCCTCGCCGACCAGGGTCACCGTCTCGATCCTTTACATCACCGCCGACGTCGGCATCTTCCTGGCGCTCGAAAAAGGCTACTTCAAGGAGCAGGGGCTGGACATCGACCTGACCCGCATGACCAGCGGGGCGGATGCGATCGCGCTGCTGGCCACCGACAAACTGGACGTCGGCAGCGGCAGCGCCACTCCCGGGCTGTTCAACGCCTTCAAGCGCGGCCTGCCGATCCAGATCGTCGCCGAAAAGTCCGCGGTGCTGCCCGGCATCACCCTTGCCGGCGGGGCCACCGGCGCCGGTCGGCTGCTGGTGCGCACCGACCTGCGCGAGAGCGGACAGATCAAGTCGATGGCCGACCTGAAGGGAAAGCGGATCGCCGTCAACAACGTCCAGTCCACGACGCTCAACTACGTGATGCGGGGCATTTCGCACGGCGGCCTCGGCAAGGACGACGTCGTGTTCGTCGAGATGCCCTTCAACCAGTTCATCCCGGCGCTGGAGAAGAAAGCGGTGGACGCCGTGATGGCCTATCCGCCGATGCTGCAGGCCATCGAGACCAGGATGAAGCTGGGCATCGCGCTGCCCGAGGCCGATCTGGACAAGACGTCGGCCAACGACGCCACCAACATCATGCTGTTCTCCGAAGGCTTCGCCAGGACCGACGCCGCCCGACGCTTCATGGTGGCGCACCTGAAGGCGCAGCGCGACTACGCCCGGATGCTGCAGAAGGGCGACATGCTGGAAGCCTGCCGCGCCATCAACAAATACGTGCCGTCGATGCCCGCGGACTGCAGCGGCATGAGTTTCACCGGGATCGATACCGACGGCGGCATCAACGTCGAATCGCTTGAGCGCTACCAGAAAGAGTGGTTGCTGTGGGGCGTGATGAAGGAACCGGCCGACATCCGCAAGAACGTGAACCTGGAGTTCTCGCGCAACGCGGTGCGGGTGCTCGGCCCCTACCGTTGATGGCGGAAGCGCCGCGGGCCGGGGTGAAGATCGGGATTCGCCACCTTCACA
This sequence comes from Ramlibacter sp., assembly GCA_043766965.1. GTDB lineage: Bacteria > Pseudomonadota > Gammaproteobacteria > Burkholderiales > Burkholderiaceae_C > Ramlibacter. Next base: position 8,153 of record JAYUHN010000274.1, read on the forward strand.
AGACCTTCACGCTGCCGGGCGGCCTGCAAGTGGCCGCGCTGCAGGACATCGACCTGGACATCGCCGACGGCGAGTTCGTGACCGTCATCGGCGCCAGCGGCTGCGGCAAGACTACCCTGTTGCGGATCATCGGCGGTTTCGAGCAGGCCGACCAGGGTGGCGTCGACCTGATGTCGACACCGTCGGAGAGCGGACTGGTGACGTCCACGGTGTTCCAGGACGAATCGGTGTTTCCCTGGCTCACGGCCGAGGAAAATGTGGGGTACGGCCTGCGGATCCGCAACATTCCGCGGGCTCGCCGCGACGAGATCGTCAGCCACTTCATCGACAAGGTCGGACTGTCGGCGTTCCGGAGCGCCTATCCGGCGCAGCTGTCGGGCGGGATGCGCCAGCGGGTCAGCGTCGCGCGCGCCTTCGCCAACGAACCCGAGGTGCTGCTGATGGACGAGCCCTTCGGCGCGCTCGACGAGCAGACCCGGCTGGTGCTGCAGGGAGAACTCCTGCGGCTCTGGAGCGAACACCGGCGCACCGTCCTGTTCGTCACCCACAACCTCGACGAAGCGATCACGCTATCGGACCGGATCGTCGTGCTCAGCGCCCGGCCGGGACGGGTGAAGGCAGTGATCGCGGTGGACATCCCGCGGCCGCGTAACGTCATCGCGCTGCGCAGCAACCGGCGGTACGGCGAGCTGTACCAGCGGCTGTGGGACCTGTTGCAGGGCGACATCGCGGAGGCGCAGGCATGACTTGTCATCCCGGGCCTGACCCGGGATCCATGTCGCGCCAGCGCATCGTCTGGCCCGCGCGCAATGGATTGCGGGTCAGGCCCGCAATGACAAGGTTGCTGACAGCGCAGGTGAACCAATGACGCAACTGCTGCGCCGCGGGCAGCGCAAGCAGCACGGCGAATCCCGGTTGCGCTGGCAGAAGGCACTGCGGCTCGCGTCGCCGGTATTGCTGCTGCTGTTCTGGGAGGCGCTGTCGCGCCTCGGCGCGCTGGACCGGCGCTTCTTCCCGCCGCCCAGCGAAGTCGTCTGGTCGGCGCGTCAGATGGTGCAGGACGGTTCGCTGGCAGCCGCGGTCGGCGACAGCCTGCGGCGTCTGGCCCTTGGTTACGTGAGCGGCGCCATCCTGGGTGTGGCGGCCGGGCTGTGGCTCGGGCTCTCGTCGTGGTCGCGGGCGCTGTTCGAGCCCTGGCTGATCGTGACGTATCCGATCCCGAAGCTGGCGGTCTATCCGCTGCTGGTGCTGATCGTCGGACTGGGCGAAGCGCCGATCGTCATCCTGCTGGCGATCGCAGTGTTCTATGTTGTGGCGATCAACCTGATCGCCGGCGTGTTGGCGATCAGGCCGGTGATCCTGGACGTCGCGCGCGACTGCAATGCCAGTTTCCTGCAGCTGGTGCGGACGGTCGCGTTGCCGGCGTCGATGCCGCACATCTTCACCGGCCTGGAAATATCGATGGGCATCGCCTACATCGTGCTGGTCGCCGCCGAATTCGTCGGCGCCAAAAGCGGCCTGGGAAGCGTGATCTGGTCGAGCTGGCAGCTGTTCGACGTCGCACCCATGTACGTGGCGATCGTGACGATCAGTGTGCTGGGCTACGCTTCGGTGATGTTGCTGCGGCTGGCCGCGGATCTGGTGATGCCCTGGCGGCTGAAATCCCGGTAACGGATGGGCCGGCCGCTGTCACCAGACGCTGATCTCGGCGCTGCGCGGGTTGGGCACATGGTGCGCCATGCTCGCGGTCTGTGCCAACTGGAACAGGGCTGTCGTCACGACGCGAGCTGCTTCGACGCTTTCGTACAGGGCCGCGATCCGGACCAGGTCCTTGCCGGACCGCGCTTCGGTCACGAACTTGCGCTCCAGCAGACGCAGCTGGCCATAGGAATCGCGCCAACTGGTGAACGTGTCGTCGAAGACGTCTCTTTGGTCCATGGAAAATTCTAGACAACCGATCCGCGCCGCTGGCGCGATGCGGCGCCTGGCAAATCGGCGAAGCGTGACCGAGTTCACTTCAAGTGACTGCGTCCGCAGTCGACATGAATCCCGGCCGGGCTACAGCCGCGCCCGCTGGTCGTGACGCGCCAGCCGCCGCAGCAACTGGTCCACTTCCCCCTGCGTGGTCTTGGTCATCGGCGACGCCGGCTTGCGCTGCGCCGCCGAAGTCAGCAGGCCGCGCTTCATCATCACGTACTTGCGCACGGCCAGCCCGACGCCGGGCTGCTGCTCGTAGCGGATCAGCGGAAGGTGGGCGTCGAACAGGTCCTTCGCCTCGTCCTTGCGGCCCTCTGAATGCAGCCGCACGACATCGCACAGCATGTCGGGAAAGCAGTAGCCGGTGTTGGCGCCATCCGCGCCGCGCTCCATCTCGTAGTCCAGGAACAGGCCGCCGTTGCCGCACAGGATCGAGATGTGGCGCATCGACCCGTCCCGCTCGAAGCCGCGCAACGTCGTGATCTTTTCCAGGCCGGGCCAGTCCTCGTGCTTGAGCATCACGCAGGATGGAATTTCCTGCACGATGCGCCGGATCACCGACGGCGTCATCTGGACCGAGAAGGTGAGCGGGTAGTCCTGCAGCACGAAGGGGACGTCGGCTCCGATGGCCTCGGCCGCCTGCCGGTAGTAGCCGACGATCTGGTCGTCCGTGCGAAGTGAATTGGGCGGCGCGATCATCACCCCGGCCGCGCCGCGCTCCATCACTTCGCTGCTGAGGGCGCGCATGGCGGCGAACCCCGGCGCCGAGACGCCGACCACCACCGGCATCTGGCCGGCGCGGCCGATGACCTGCTTGGCGATCGCAACCGATTCTCCGTGCTCCAGCTTGGGCGCCTCGCCCAGCTGGCCGAGCACGGTCACGCCAGTGGCACCACAGCCGAGGTAGAAGTCGACGAGCCGATCGATCGAGGCCGTGTCGATCGCGCCGTCATCGGCGAACGGCGTCGGCGCGATCGGGAACACGCCCTCGGCGCTTGTGTCAAGTTTCATTGTCCTGTCTCCGGGGGGGGTTGGGCGGCGCCGGGCCCGTGGCATTTCTTGTACTTCTTGCCGCTGCCGCAAGGACAGGGATCGTTGCGGCCCGGCGCGGGCGCCCTGTGGACGGTCTCGACCCGGGGTCCGAGGCTCTTCCAAAGCTGCCGCAGGTCGTATGCGGCCCAGATGGCAGCGCCGAAGTCGTCCAGCCGCCGCTCACTGACGCTCGGCGGGCCGTCTTCGGCATACATCGACACCGACGGCTTGCCCTTGTCGTCTTCGCTCAGCGCGACGACAGCGCCCAGCGCGTTGTCCAGCATCCGCGCAGCTTCCGGGTCCCGGGGCGGCGCCCAGTCTTCAGGCCATGCTTCCACGGCGTACATGAATCCCAGCGCCCAGACCTGGGCGAAGGCCGGCAGTTCATCCATGACGACCCCGGCCTGCTCCTCTTGCGGCAACACCAGCACGGCGCCGCGCGTGTCGACGACCTCGGGCTGGAAAGTGCGGTCGTCGTCCAGGGTCTCCACCGGCGCATCGAGCGCCGTCCCGATTTCGTTCCAGCGCTGGCGCCAGCGTGCCACGAATTCGATGTGTTCCATCGGCTTGAAGTCGTCACCCAGCAGCACCGGCCAGTACTCGCCTGGGGGCACCGTCCGGCGCATACAGACCAATGCGGCCAGGAAACCCTCGCAGAACTCCCATTGCGGAATCTCTTCGCTATGCTCGCGCAGCAGGTCCAGCTCGGCGTCCATCGCGTCGAAATCGTCCGCGTCCAGTGGTGCCTGCGGCGGCGAAGGGGTGGTCGTCAAGGCAGCAATCGGGGGTCTAAACCGCATTTTACCGGGCTGGGGCAGAATCACTGAATCATGCCCAACATTGCAAATCTCCTGAAAAGCGAAATTGCGCGCGTTGCCCGCAAGCAGGTTCGCGCCGAAACCGCCGGCCTGAAGCAGGCAATCGCGCCTTACCGCGCACAGATTGCGGACCTGAAACGCCGCACGCTCGATCTCGAACGGCAGCTCCGGCGGCTGGGCCGCCTGACCGCGAAGGCAGCCGCGGCCGCCCCGGCCGACGGTGAGGGCGACGG
>JAYUHN010000275.1:0-4640 GCA_043766965.1 Ramlibacter sp.
TCTCCCGTCGGCGAGGTTTCGCCCTTGCAGGCGTAGCAACTGCAGGTATCGTCGAGCGGGCGTTCGTCGGTGCGATGGCGCGCATTGCGGATCTTGAGGTCGCCGAAGCGGGTGAACATGTGCGCGTTGCGGGCATTGCGGGTCGGCATCACGCAGTCGAACATGTCCACGCCTTGAGCCACGCCTTCAACCAGATCCTCGGGCGTGCCGACGCCCATCAGGTAGCGGGGCTTGTTCTCGGGCAGCAGGTGCGGCGTGTGGGCCATGATGCGCAGCATCTCCTGCTTGGGCTCTCCCACGCTGACACCGCCCACGGCATAGCCCGGGAAATCCATCTCGGCCAGCGCCGCCAGCGATTCCTCGCGCAGCGACTCGAACATCCCGCCCTGCACGATGCCAAACAAGGCGTTCGAATTCTCCAGCCGCGCGAATTCGCTCTTGCAGCGCAGCGCCCAGCGGCGGCTCAACTCCATCGAGGAGCGCGCTTGTGCTTCCGTCGTCAGGTGACCCATGGTGTCGTAGGGCGTGCACTCGTCGAACTGCATCGCGATGTCCGAGTTCAGGTGGGTCTGGATCTGCATCGAGATCTCCGGCGTCAGGAACAGCCTGTCGCCGTTGACGGGTGACGCGAACTTCACCCCCTCTTCGCTGATCTTGCGCCCGTTGCCGTCGCTGCCGCCCAGGCTCCAGACCTGGAAGCCGCCCGAGTCGGTGAGCATGGGCCTGGTCCAGCGCTCGAAGCGGTGCAGCCCGCCGAATTGCTGCAGCACGTCCAGCCCCGGCCGCATCCACAGGTGGAAGGTGTTGCCCAGGATGATTTCCGCGCCCATCTCCTGCAGCGAGCGCGGCGTCACGCCCTTGACCGTGCCGTAAGTGCCCACCGGCATGAAAACCGGCGTCTGGACCACGCCGTGATTGAGGCTCAGGCGGCCGCGGCGTGCCAGTCCTTCGGTCTGGAGGAGTTCGAATTGGAGCATCGGATTCAAGGCCGGCGCTGCAGCAGCATGGCGTCGCCGTAACTGAAGAATCGGTAGCGCTGCGCGATCGCATGGCGATACAGGGCCATGACGTGATCGTAGCCCGCCAGCGCGCTGACCATCATCATCAGGGTCGATCTGGGCAGGTGGAAATTTGTGAGAAGCAAGTCGGTCAGCTGAAACCGGAATCCCGGAGTGATGAAGATGCTGGTGTCGCCAACCGCCTCGCCGCTCATCGCCCACGATTCGAGGGTTCGCACGCTGGTCGTGCCGACGGCGACGATCCGGCCGCCGCGTTTGCGGGTGGCTTCGATCGCCTGTTGCGTCGCCTCGGGAACAACATAACGCTCGCTGTGCATCCGGTGCTCGGCGATATTCACGGTCTTGACCGGCTGGAAGGTTCCCGCGCCGACGTGCAACGTGACGGTAGCCCGTTGCACTCCCAGGGCGTCGATGTCTGCCAGCACGGCGTCGTCGAAGTGCAGCGCCGCGGTCGGCGCGGCCACTGCTCCGGGGTGCTTTGCAAACACTGTCTGGTAGCGGCTCTCGTCTTCTGCCGCCGCCGGATCGGCGATCGGGCCGGCCTGGCTGCGCTCGATGTAAGGCGGCAACGGCACATGGCCATGCCGCTGCATCAGCACATGAGGGTCGTCGCTCAGCATGAACCGAAAGAGCGGGCCGTCTGCTTCCGGCCAGCGGCCGGTGAGGGTCGCCGTGAAGCCGCCCGCCATCAACAGTTGCGTGCCGGGCGCCGGTTTCTTGCTCACCTTCATATGGGCCACGACCTCACGGCCCTGCAGCACCCGCTCGATCAGCAATTCCAGCTTGCCTCCGGTCGGCTTTTCGCCGAACAGGCGTGCTTTCACCACGCGGGTGTCGTTGAAGACCATCAGGTCGCCTTTGCGCAGCAACGACGGTAGCTCGCGGAACATCCGGTCGACCGCATGCAGCTCCCTTCCATCGAGCAGCCTCGAACCGGAGCGCTCGGCGACAGGATGCTGGGCGATCAGTTGGGGTGGAAGGGCGAAATCGAAGTCGCCGAGAGTGAAGCTGCGCATTCTTGATGGCGTCGGCTGGAAACGCCGCCGGTCCCGGACCGCGGAATGGACGGCAGTCGCGCCGCATGGGCCCGCTCCAGGTGTTTTTTTGTAGAGGGCAGAATTGTCCCATGCCCGGCACCAAGAACCTGTCAGCGCAGCGGGAACCGCCGGACCGCCCCAAGGTTCCCGGCACCCGCAAGGGTGGTCCGAATGCTGCATTGCTCAAGTTGGGGCTGGGCCGCGACATCGACCTGGCGCTGCACCTGCCGCTGCGGTATGAGGACGAGACACGCATCGCCAGCTTGCGCGACTGCCGCGAAGGCGACACGGCGCAGATCGAGGGCACCGTCACGGCCAGCGAGATCGCCTACCGGCCACGCCGCCAGCTCGTGGTGACGCTGGACGATGGCAGCGCCACCTGCGTATTGCGGTTCTTCAGCTTTTATCCCTCGCAGCAAAAAGCCTTGGCGGCAGGCACGCGCATCCGCGCGCGCGGCGAGCTGAAGGGCGGCTTCCTGGGCTGGCAGATGGTCCATCCGACCTGCCGCGCCGCCAGTGGCGAGCTGCCGCAGGCGCTTACGCCCGTCTATCCAACATCGGCGAGCCTGCCGCAAGCCTACTTGCGAAAGGCGGTCACCGGAGCGCTCGGGCGAGCCGATTTCTCCAACACTTTTCCGCCCGGAGCGGAGCGCGAGATGGGCCTGGCGCCAGGATGGGACCTGCGGCGCTCCCTGTCTTTCCTGCACCAGCCGGCCCCTGACACGTCGCTCGCCGCCCTGGAAGATCGCAGCCATCCGGCATGGCAGCGGCTGAAAGCCGAGGAGCTGGTGGCGCAGCAACTGTCGCAGCTTCGAAGCAAGCGCGAGCGCGCCGCCTTGCAAGCGCCGGCGCTGCGGTCCGCGGCCGTAAAGCGCAGCGCACAGGCCTCCCGCAGCGAGCGCTTGTCGCTGCATGACCAGCTGCTGGCGGCGCTGCCATTTCACCTGACGGCCGCGCAACGCAGGGTGTGCGAAGAGATTGCGCGTGACCTGGGACGCATCGTGCCGATGCACCGGTTGCTGCAAGGCGACGTCGGTTCCGGCAAGACCGTTGTCGCCGCCCTTGCAGCCGCCATCGCGATCGATTCCGGCTGGCAGTGCGCGCTGATGGCGCCCACCGAAATTCTCGCGCAGCAGCATTTCGGCAAGTTGATCGGATGGCTGGAACCGCTGCTCGCCCCGCGCGGCCAGAGGGTCGCCTGGCTGACCGGCAGCCAGAAGAAAAAGGAGCGCACGCAGATGCTGCAACTGGTGGCCAGCGGCGAAGCCGCGCTTGTGATCGGCACCCATGCGGTGATCCAGGAGCAGGTGCAATTCAAGCGGCTGGCGCTGGCGGTCATCGACGAGCAGCACCGTTTCGGGGTGGAGCAGAGGCTGGCTTTGCGCGGCAAGGCCGGCGCTGCTCCAACAGCGGCGGATGCGCCCGCCCAAACTCTATCCGTTCCCCGCGCGGGGAACGGGAACGTCCAGGAACCTCACCTTCTCATGATGTCCGCCACGCCGATCCCGCGCACGCTCGCCATGAGTTATTACGCCGACCTGGACGTCTCCACCATCGATGAACTGCCACCGGGGCGCACGCCGGTGGTGACGAAGCTGGTGGCGGACAGCCGCCGCGAGGAAGTGATCGAGCGCATCCGGGGCCAGCTGGCGCAGGGAAGGCAGGTGTACTGGGTCTGTCCGCTGATCGAAGAAAGCGAGGCGTTGGACCTGACGAACGCCACCAGCACGCATGAGGCGCTTGGCGCCGCGCTGCCGGATGTCAGTATCGGCCTGCTGCATTCGCGCATGCCCGCGGCCGAGAAGAAGGCCGTGATGGAGCTCTTCACCAGCGGCCGAATGGGGGTGCTGGTGTCCACCACGGTGATCGAGGTGGGTGTGGACGTTGCGAATGCATCCCTGATGGTGATCGAACATGCGGAGCGGTTTGGCCTGTCGCAACTGCACCAGCTACGCGGCCGCGTGGGCCGCGGGAGCGCCGCCTCGGCTTGCGTGCTGCTCTTCGCCGCGGGTGAGGGCGGGCGGCTCGGCGAGGCTGCGCGGGCCCGGCTGAAGGCCATGGTCGAAACTTCCGACGGCTTCGAGATCGCCCGCCGCGATCTGGAGATCCGGGGCCCTGGTGAATTGCTCGGAGCCCGGCAATCAGGCGCGTCCCTGCTGCGGTTCGCGGACCTGGCGACCGACACCGAGTTGCTCGAGGCGGCCCGCCGCCTGGCGCCCGTCATGCTCGACCAGCACCGGGACCTGGCGCAGCAGCACGTGACCCGCTGGCTGGGCGGGCGACAGGACTATCTCAAGGCGTGAGCTGCGAGACGCCAGAGCGAGACGCCCGAAACGATGCCAGTCAGCTTCTTCACGGAACACCTTAAAGATGAGTCAGGGGATTGGATTGAATACCTTGCCATGACAACGGCAATCACCTGTTTGGGGGGGTGCTTGCCGGTGATCCCGCACAATGGCGACGACCCCATGACCTTGACAGAACTTAAATACATCGTCGCAGTGTCGCGCGAGAAGCATTTCGGAAAGGCGGCGGAGGCGTGCTTCGTGTCCCAGCCGACGCTGTCGGTGGCGATCAAGAAGCT
>JAYUHN010000276.1:0-12160 GCA_043766965.1 Ramlibacter sp.
CTGCATGACCCCGAAGGCAACCAGGTCGAGCTCAAGGGACCCGCGACCGAGCCGTGACCGGCCGAGTTCTCCTACACACGAGTCGGCCCCGTCCGACAGCGGCCTGGTTCGCCGCGATGCAGCCTAGATGGAATATTGTCATGAGCCCACCTGCTTCCACCCTCGCCGCCAGCGAGGTCCGCCTTCCCACCGCAGACGCCTGGCTCTGCGGCGACCTGGCGGTGCCGCCTGGGTTCACCGGGCTGGTCCTGTTTGCGCACGGCAGCGGCAGCGGCCGCCATAGCGCCCGCAACCGGCAGGTGGCCCAGCGGCTGCAGCAACGCGGTATTGCGACGCTGCTGTTCGACCTGCTGACGGTGCAGGAAGCACAGCGCGACGTCCAGACGCGCGAACACCGCTTCGACATTCCGCTGCTGACAAGGCGCTTGCAGGATGCAACCATGTGGGCCTCCACGCAGCCGAAGCTGCGTCACGCGCGCATCGGTTATTTCGGAGCCAGCACTGGCAGCGCCGCGGCCCTGATCGCCGCGGCACGGCTTGGCAACCGGATCGGCGCCGTGGTCTCGCGCGGCGGCCGCCCGGATCTGGTCGGCTCGGTCGCGCTGGCCGCGGTCACCGCGCCGACGCTGCTGATCGTCGGCGGCGCCGACGTGAGTGTGGTCGGCATGAACGAACAGGCGCTGGCCACCATGCAGTGCGACAGGGAGCTGGTGACGGTTCCCGGCGCCACCCACCTTTTCGAGGAGACCGGCGCGCTGGAGCAGGTGTCGGCCGCTGCCTGCGACTGGTTTTCGCACCACCTCGCCCGTGTGGAGCAAGCAGGATGAACCCAGTCGACGTTCCTTTCCGCGACCGCCGCCATGCCGGCAGGGTGCTGGCCGGCCTGCTCGATCGTTACCGGGGCGAGCCGCACCCGGTGGTGCTGGCATTGCCAAGGGGCGGCGTCGCCGTCGCCTTCGAAGTTGCCCACGCGCTGGAGGCGCCGCTCGATGTCTGCGTGGTTCGCAAGCTCGGTTTTCCCGGCCACGAGGAATACGCCATGGGCGCGATCGCCAGCGGTGGGGTGCTGGTGCTCAACCCGGCTGCGGCCAGGAAGGTGTCACGCGCCCAGATCGCGCGGGCGGTCGAACGTGAACAGGTCGAACTGCAGCGGCGGGAGCGCCTGTACCGCGGCGAACAACCGCCGCTCCCGCTTCAGGGCCGAACCGTCATCGTGGTTGACGACGGCCTTGCCACCGGTTCGACGATGCGAGCCGCGGTGCAGGCCATCCGCCAGCAGCAGCCCGCACGGATCTGCGTCGCGGTGCCGGTGGGCGCTCGCGAGACCTGCGAGGAACTGCGCGCCGAGGCGGACGATGTCGTCTGCGTGGCGATGCCGAGCCCATTCCACGCGGTCGGCCTGGCCTACCAGGATTTCGAGCAGGCCGGCGACGACGAAGTCCGCACCCTGCTGGACGCCGCGCGGCTGGAACGGGCACCGGCCACCCACTAGGGCGTGTCAACGCCGGCGTCTTTGCCGTAGTGCGGCGTGCCGCCGTCGCCCAGGTCCCAATACAGACCCGCCATCACCGTCAAGGGGCCTGCAGGTAGCTGACGATCGCCTCGCGCCTCGCGATCGATCGCATGGGCGATCGCCTTGCGCACGCGAATGGCCTTGAATACCGGGTTCGGCGCCCCGTCCAGGGTGTTCATCTGCATGAACACGTCATAGGCCATGCCCAGCGTGTCGGTCTTCTTGCCGGCCGACGCGGGAGCAGCGAACAGCAGGCCCAGCGCAAGCGCGGCGACCGCAATCGGGACCGCCCCTGTGCGACACTGGTTTGTGGATCGACGTTCAATGTGGCTGGGCATGGTCTTCCTCATCATCAAAAGTTCACGGGAGGCCTTCGGCCAATCGGAGCCTGCGCAAGCGAGGCCGATTCGGCCCAACGCACGATACCCAGAGATTGCCCCTGTCCGGCGCATGCTTTCCCCTAGGAGTTCCCGAATGCAAGCCAACACCATGCAGCGGGCCGTCCAGTTCGCCAACGATCACGAGACGGGCTGGGACCGCGATCCCGAGGGCGTCTGGGGCGTGCACCAGCAGGACCCGCCGCCGTGGAACCGCCTGCTGGGGCCGGTCCATGCGCGCGGGCCGGTTTCGGGGACCATCGTCGTCGCCGGCAAGACCGTCGTCTCGTGGGGCGAACCGAAGCGCGCCGACCTGACCTTCAGCGTCGCCAAGACCTACCTTGCCCTGCTGGCCGGCGTCGCGCACGACCGGGGGCTGCTGCCCGATGTCGATGAGCCGATCGGCGCGCGCATCCAGGGCATCGGCTTCGACCAGGGTAACAACGCCAAGGTGACCTGGGCGCACATGCTGCAGCAGACCAGCGAATGGACCGGTGAAGTGTTCGGTTTGCCCGACCAGGTCGACCACTACCGCGCCGTCACGTTCGGGCCACCGCCGGACGGCAAGAAAGGCGACCTGCGGCCGCTGCGGGCAGCCGGCGCGTATTGGGAATACAACGACGTGCGCATCAACCAGCTGTCGCTGGCCTTGCTGCATCTGTTCCAGCGTCCGCTGCCCGAGGTGTTCCGCGAAGCCATCATGGATCCCATCGGCGCCAGCACCGGCTGGAGCTGGGCCGGCTACGACAATTCCTGGGTGACGATCGCCGGCGAGCGGGTGCAGTCGGTTCCGGGCGGAACGCATTGGGGCGGCGGCATGTCGATCAGCGCCGAGGACCAGGCGCTGGTGGGCCAGCTGCTGCTCGATGAGGGAATCGCCAGGGATGGCAGGCGCGTCTTGTCGGCGCAATGGATCCGGGACATGCGCAAGCCCGCGCGGCTGGCGCCGTACTGCGGTTACCTGGTCTGGTTGAACCACGAGCGCAAGATGTTCCCCAGCGTGCCGGCGTCCAGCTATTTCGCCATTGGCGCCGGCAGTTCGTTCACCTGGATCGAACCGGAACGCAGGATGGTGGTGGTGGTGCGCTGGATCGACTCCGCCCATGCCGACGAATTTTTCGGCAAGGTGCTGGCGGCGGTCGACAACTGAGCCGTCGCCCCGGGCTACCTTGTCATCCCGGGCTACCTTTGTCATCCCGGGCTCGACCCGGGATCCATGCATCACGTCCGGGATGACAGCCACGTCATGCGGCGGCCGCGCCCCTGGCGCACCTGCCGCACCAGCAGCACGATCGCGACGAGCGCAAACGAGACGAACGCGAGGAACGACCAGTTGGCGATCGAGCCACCCAGGAAGGTCCAGTCGATCCTGGTGCAGTCGCCGCTGCCCTTGAAGATCATCGGGATTGCTTGCTTCAACGGGAAGGTCTCGATCATTCCGTAGAAATCGCGGCCGCAGGACGCAATTTCCGGCGGGTGCCACTGCAGCCAACTCTGGCGCGCCGCAACGAAGGCGCCGAAGCCCGAGAACAGCAGGACCAGCAGGGCGCCGGCGATGTGGGCACCGCGTCGGCGGAAGACACTGAAAATGCCGGCGGCCAGTGCGACCAGGACCAATGCGTAGCGCTGCACGATGCACATCGGGCAGGGTTCGAGCCCGACGACGTGCTGCAGGTACAGGCCGAAAACCAGCAGGCCGATGCAAGCCGCGCACACCAGCGCCAGGATGCGCCGCGGCGCCGTGTCAAACCACCGGATCAAATTCTTCTCCCGACTGCGGCGTCCAGGCGCCGCCTTCCACGAACACACGGGCGCGGCGCGGCGTCACCACCAGCGCCTCGCCCTCCCGGAACTCCATCGCCCTGTATTGTTGCGCAGGAATCTGCGCTTCGATGATGGAGTCTTTCCCGGGCTGCTGGGAGGCCTCCACCGGAATCAGTTCCAGCCGAGCGATCGGACCGACGACGATGGCCCGCTCCAGCCGCACCACGATGCCGCGCGGCCGCCCGCCGGCGTCCAGGCCCTGCCCCTCCACGTACCGCTGCACGTCCAGATCGTGCGGCCGGACATAGGCGAAGGCCTTTGCGTTCTGCGCGTCCGCGTGTTCGGGCGATGCGAGCTGCATGCCTTCGAGGTGCACCTCGCCCTGGTGCGCGCGGCCGCGGAACATGTTCACGTCACCGAGGAAGCCGTAGACGAACGGGCTGGCGGGATGGTCCCACACTTCCTGCGGCGTGCCGACCTGCTCCACGCTGCCGGCGTTCATCAGCACCACCCGGTCGGCGACTTCGAGCGCTTCTTCCTGGTCGTGGGTGACGAAGATGCTGGTCACATGCAGTTCGTCGTGCAGTCGCCGCAACCAGCGCCGCAGTTCCTTGCGGACCTTGGCATCGAGCGCGCCGAATGGCTCGTCCAGCAACAAGACCTTCGGCTCCACGGCCAGCGCCCGCGCCAGGGCGATGCGCTGGCGCTGGCCGCCGGACAGCTGCGACGGGAAGCGGTCGGCCAGCCAATCGAGCTGCACCAGGCCCAGCAGCTCGTGCACCTTCTTCCTGATCTGGTCTTCCGCGGGCCGCTGGCCGCGCGGCTTCACGCGCAGGCCGAAGGCGACGTTCTCGAACACCGTCATGTGGCGGAACAGCGCATAGTGCTGGAACACGAAACCGACGTGCCGGTCGCGGACATGGACATCGGTGGTGTCCTCGCCGGAGAACAGGATGCTGCCGGCGTCGGCCGTCTCGAGCCCGGCGATGATGCGCAGCAGCGTGGTCTTGCCGCAGCCCGACGGGCCCAGCAGCGCGATCAGTTCGCCCGAGTGGATATCCAGCGACACGTCCCGCAGTGCGTGGAACTCGCCGAACTTCTTGCTGACGTCGCGGATTTCGATGCTCATGGGAAACCTCGAAGCAGGGGAAGGAGAGGAACGCGAAGGACGCGAAGGGCTCGCGAAGGACGCAAAAGATTCAAAACCTGAATGGGCTTTTTCGCGTTCTTCGCGTGATTTTTGCGCTTTTCGCGCAAGGATGTCCGTCTGGTCTTCACGCCGGCCGCTCCGGCGGCGCTTCCGCCGCCAGCTTCAGCTCGCGCTCGTGCCGCCACTCGACGACGCTCTTGATCGCCAGCGTGACCAGCGCCAGCAGCGCCAGCAGCGAAGCGACCGCGAATGCCGCCACCGACTGGTATTCGTTGTAGAGGATCTCGACGTGCAGCGGCATGGTATTGGTCTGGCCGCGGATGTGCCCCGACACCACCGACACGGCGCCGAACTCGCCCATGGCGCGCGCATTGCACAGGATCACGCCGTAGATCAGCCCCCACTTGATGTTTGGCAGCGTCACGTAGCGGAAGGTCTGCCAGCCATTGGCGCCGAGCACGATGGCGGCCTGCTCCTCGTCGTTGCCCTGCGCCTGCATCAGCGGGATCAGCTCGCGGGCGATGAAGGGAAAGGTGACGAAGATGGTGGCCAGCACGATGCCCGGCACCGCGAAAATGATCTTGATGTCGTGCGCCGACAGCCACGGGCCGAACCAGCCCTGGGCGCCGAACATCAGCACGTAGATCAGGCCGGCCACCACCGGCGAGACCGAGAACGGCAGGTCGACCAGCGTCGTCAGGAAAGCCTTGCCGCGGAACTCGTACTTGGCGATGCACCAGGCGGCCGCGACGCCGAACACGAGGTTCAACGGCACCGCGATCGCGGCAGTGACCAGAGTCAGCACGATCGCCGACCAGGCGTCCGGCTCCCTCAACGCCTCCACGTACGCGCCGAAACCCTTGCGCATTGCCTCAGCTAACACCGCCGCCAGCGGCAGCAGCAGGAACAGCAGCAGGAACACCAGCGCGATCCCGGTCAGCGTCCAGCGCACCCACGGGGTTTCGGTCGTCGTGACGCGCTTGACGGAGAGATTGCCGGCGCTCATTCAGGCACCCGAGCGTTTGCGCTGCCAGGCCTGCAGCGCATTGATCACCAGCAGCAGCACGAAAGACATCAGCAGCATGACGGTGGCCACGGCGGTGGCGCCCGCGTAGTCGTACTGCTCCAGCTTGCCGATGATCACCAGCGGCGTGATCTCGGAGACCATCGGGACGTTGCCGGCGATGAAGATCACCGAGCCATATTCGCCGATGGCGCGGGCGAAGGCCATCGCAAAGCCGGTCAGCAACGCTGGCGCGATGGCCGGAAGGATCACCCTGGTAAAGGTCTGGAAGCGGCTTGCGCCCAGGCACATCGCTGCTTCTTCCAGCTCGCGCTCCGTGTCTTCGAGCACCGGCTGCACCGTCCGCACCACGAACGGCAGGCCGATGAAGATCAGTGCGATCACGATACCGTTGCGGTTGAACGCCAGCTGGATCCCGAGAGGTTCCAGGTACTGGCCGATCCATCCGTTGCCCGCCAGCAGCGCCGTGAGCGAAATGCCGGCGACCGCGGTCGGCAGCGCGAACGGAAGGTCGACCAGGGCATCGACCAGTTTCTTGCCCGGGAACTTGTAGCGAACCAGCACCCACGCCACCAGCAGCCCGAAGACGACGTTCACCAACGCCGCGGCCAGCGACGCGCCGAAGGTGAGGCGATAGGAAGCCAGCACGCGCGGCGAACTGACAGCCACCCAAAACTGCTCCCA
This sequence comes from Ramlibacter sp., assembly GCA_043766965.1. Taxonomy (GTDB): domain Bacteria; phylum Pseudomonadota; class Gammaproteobacteria; order Burkholderiales; family Burkholderiaceae_C; genus Ramlibacter. The sequence continues at coordinate 6,513 of JAYUHN010000276.1, forward strand.
GCTCATGGCGAAGGTCTTGAACACCAGCGCCGACAGCGGGATCAGCACGATCAAGCTCAGGTACAGCAGCGTGTATCCGAGCGTGAGCTTGAAGCCCGGCAAGACTCTGCGGCTGCGCCGCGACGTGATGACGGCCACACCGGCGGCCAGGTCATTCGTCATTTCACCGTGTAGATCTTGTCGAACTGCCCACCGTCGTTGAAGTGGATCTTCTGCGCCTCGCCGAGCGAACCGAACATCTCCTCGACGGTGAACAGCTTGACTGGCTTGAAGGTGGCGGAGTATTTCTTCAGGATCGCCTGCGAGTGCGGACGGATTGAATGCCTGGCCGCGATCTCCTGTCCTTCGTCGGAGTACAGGAAGTTCAGGTAGGCCTTGGCCAGATCGGCCGTGCCCTTTTTGGCGACCGTGCGTTCCACCACCGCGACCGGGTTCTCGGCCACGATGCTGATCGACGGATAGACGACGTCGACCTTGTTGGCGCCGAACTCCTTGTTGACCGACTCGACTTCCGACTCGAAGGTGACCAGCACGTCGCCGGTATTGCGCTGCAGGAAAGCGGTGGTCGCGTCACGGCCGCCGCGAGCCAGCACCGGCACGTTCTTGTACAGCTTGGTGAGGAACTCCTGCGCCTGCGCGTCGGTGCCGCCTTTTTTCTTCACATAGCCCCACGCAGCCAGGTAGGCATAACGCCCGTTGCCGCCGGTTTTTGGGTTGACGACGACGACCTGCACGCCGGGCCTGGCCAGGTCGTCCCAATCCTTGATGCCTTTCGGGTTGCCGTTGCGCACCAGAAACAGCATGGTCGACGAGGTGGGCGATGCGTTGCCGGGAAAGCGCCTGGCCCAGTCCTTGGCGACCACGCCGCGGTCGGCCAGAAACTCGATATCGGTGGTGGTGTTCATCGTCACCACGTCGGCGTCGAGGCCGTCCGCCACCGCCCGGGCCTGGGCGCTGGAGCCGCCATGGGCCTGGTCCACCTTCACGTCCTTGCCGGTGCTCTTTTTGTAGAACGGGATGAACGCGGCGTTGATGTCCTTGTAGAACTCGCGCGCCACGTCGTACGACACGTTCAGCAGGGTTTGCTGCTGGGCGATCGCGATGCCGCTGGCGGCGATCGCGATCGCCGCCAGCGCGGTCCTGATCTTCATCTTCGTGCTCATTTGTTGGGCTGCGGTGTCATGCGCAGGTAGGGCTTGACAGCCCGGAAACCCTTGGGGAAGCGACGCGACAGTTCGGCCGGATCCTGGATCGCCGGGATGATCACCACGTCGTCGCCGTCCTTCCAGTTCACCGGCGTCGCGACCTTGTAGTTGTCGGTCAGCTGCAGCGAATCGATCACCCGCAGGATCTCGTCGAAGTTGCGGCCGGTGCTGGCCGGATAAGTCAGGGTGGTGCGGATGACGTGCTTCGGGTCGATGATGAACACGCTGCGCACGGTGGCGTTGGCCAGCGAGTTGGGATGGATCATGTCGTACAGCATGGCGACCTTGCGATCGGCGTCGGCCAGGATCGGAAAGTTGACGGTGGTGTTCTGGGTTTCGTTGATGTCGCTGATCCACTTGCCATGCGAATCGAGCGGATCGACGCTGACTGCGATCGGCTTGACCCCGCGTTTGGCAAATTCCCCGGACAAGGCCGCGGTTTTGCCCAGTTCGGTGGTGCAGACCGGAGTGAAGTCGGCCGGATGCGAGAACAGCACCACCCAGGAATCACCCGCCCACTGGTGGAAGTGGATCGGCCCATCGGTGGAATCCTGGGTGAAATCGGGGGCGGTATCGCCCAGGCGCAGGGTTGCCATGCTATGTCCCCTTTCAGAGATCAGGGCGCGATTGTGGCGACAGCTGCTCCCGGCGCAAACGACTGAGTTGTAGTTAATTTATCTCGCGATGCGCATAAGGGGTCGGCCGGCTCAGGCGGCCGCGGCGACCTGCGCGCCTTCGACGCCGTGGTTGCGCAGGCTCTCGGCGACCACGCCTTCGCGCTTCATCCGCTCGACAAAGTCCGCAAGGTAGGCCTGCGCCTCGTCGCTGCGATCCCGCGGCAGCGCCATCGCCTGGTTGATGACCATGAAACGGCCGGCCAGCACCCGCACGCCGCCGACTCGCTTCGCGTCTGCTTCGAGCTGCTGGCGCACACCCGCCGCGACGGGCAAGCGATCGCGCAGCATCGCGTCGACGACTGCCTCGGACGTGGCCACCTTGACCAGCTGGGCCTGCTGGATGGTGCGGGTCAGGTAGAGCTCGTAAGCGCTGCCGGCGCCCACCATGATGCGGATACCCGGCTGGTCGACCTGCCCATTGGAAGTGATCGGTGAATCCTTCGGCACCAGGTAGGCGCCCTCGATCTGGACATAGGCCGCGGTGAAGTGGATGCTGCCCGCGCGCTGCGGATCGATCGCCATGAAGCCGATGTCGGCGTCCCCCGCCGCCAGCGCCTCGACCGAGCGCGCTGCCGTCGCGAACTCGAGCAGTTGGACGGGCACGCCGAGTTCATGGGCCAGCCGCCGCGCCAGGTCGATCGAGACCCCGGCCGGTTTTTCACTGGATGTGCGGCTGTGCGCCAGCACCGGGTTGCCCATGTTCAGGGACGCGCGCAGCACGCCGGTCGGCGCGAACTGCTGGATGAGGTCGGCTGGAACAGTCATGGATTTCTTTTGGAGCAGCGATAATTGTCCCTCGTTGGGCCCCTGTGAGGGTCCCGGCGCCGCGCCGCTATCATGGGCGCGGTGTGACGGCGAGAGCTGCGCGCCGGTAGATCTCCTGCCGACCTCCACCGTCCTTTCTCAGACAAGCTATCGATGTTGATGCCACGCCTGCTTGCAGCGTTTTTCTTCGCACTGGCCGTAGTGGCTTCGCCGGCCCACGCCCAGGTGCCGGCGGCCGGACTGCGATTGTCCGGGGAGGGCAGCTTGCGCTTCCTGGGGATGGAGATCTACCAGGCCCGGTTATGGACGCCGCCGCAGTTCCGCGCAGAGGACTATGCCGCCTATCCGCTGGCCCTGGAACTGAACTACCGCCGCGGCTTCACGGCCAAGGCGATCGCCGAGCGTTCGGTCCATGAGATGCGCCGGGTCGGCACTTTCACCGCTTCGCAGGCGCAGAGCTGGCAGCAGGCTCTGCAGGCCGCGCTGCCGGACGTGCAGGCCGGCGACCGGATCACGGGCCTGTACCGCCCCGGCCTGGGCGCTGTCTTCCGCTTCAAGGAACGCACCGTGGGCGAGATCGCGGACCCCGAATTCGCCCGCCTGTTCTTCGGCATCTGGCTGTCGCCGCAGACGTCGGAGCCGGGGCTGCGGCACGCTCTGCTCGCGGGCGCCGTGCCTGACTCCGGCCGGCCGTGAGCGCGGCGGGTCCCGTCCGACAGGGGCTGGCGTATGGCCTGCTCGGCCTGCCGCTCGCCTTCGTCGCGTTGCCGCTGTACGTGCTGCTGCCACACCACTACGCGAGCGCCTACGGAATGCCGCTCGCGACCCTGGGCACGGTGCTGCTCCTGGCTCGCCTGACCGACGCGGCGATCGATCCGCTGCTGGGACGCCTGAGCGACAAGCTGTTCGCGCGCTCCGTGGTCGCGGTCTGGGCGGTCGGCGCGGTCTCTGCGGTGGCGATGGCAACTGGACTTGGCGCACTGTTCTTTCCGGCGGTGACGTCGCCCGACGCATTGATCGTGTGGGCCGCGGCCTTCCTGCTGCTCACCTACACCGGTTACAGCCAGTTGACGATCACGCACCAGTCCTGGGGCGCCCGCCTCGGCAGCACTGAACTCGAGCGCAGCCGGATCGTCGCCTGGCGGGAGGGCTGCGGCCTGGTTGGCGTGGTCCTGGCCACTGTCCTGCCCGCGTTGCTGGGACTGCGGGTGATGCTGGCGGTGTTCTGCATCGCGCTGGCGCTGGGCTGGCTTGCCTGGACTCGCGCGGTGCGGCCGGAACCGATCCAGTTCCAGGCGGACGGCGGAGGCCCGGACAGTGTCTGGCGGCCTTGGCGCCAGGCCGCGTTTCGCCGGCTACTGGCCGTGTTCATGCTGAACGGGATTGCCAGCGCGGTGCCCGCGACGCTGGTCCTGTTCTTCGTGCAGGACCGGCTCCAGGCGACGACAGCACAGCAACCGCTGTTCCTGCTGACCTACTTTGGCTGCGCCGCACTGTCGATCCCCCTGTGGCTGAAGCTGGTGGCGCGCCATGGACTGGCGCGCACCTGGCTGGCCGGCATGCTGCTCGCCATCGCTGCGTTTGCCTCCGTTGCGTGGCTGGGGGCCGGCGACACGGGCGCCTTCCTGCTGGTGTGTGCGCTGTCCGGCGCCGCGCTGGGAACCGACCTCGCGCTACCCAGCGCGCTGTTGGCTGGGGTCGTCGCCCAGCTCGGCGACAGGGGCCGGCACGAGGGCCGCTACTTCGGCTGGTGGAATTTCGCCACCAAGCTGAACCTGGCGCTGGCCGCAGGCCTGGCACTGCCGCTACTGGCATTCCTTGGCTACAGCCCCGGCGCCCGCGACCCGGCGGCCTTGCGCATGTTGGCGCTGGCCTACGGCGTCGTTCCCTGCGCGCTCAAGTTGCTGGCGGCCGCGGCGCTTTACGGTTTCATCATCCGCGGCGAATGCCGCACCGGCCCTGCGCCGAGCGCGCTCGACCCCGCCTCCTGACGGAACGGCGTCATCCAGTTTCCGCCCCGGCATGCCGGGGCGGGATAGTCCCTATCCGGAACCGGCCGGAAGCCGCTTCAATCGACACTGTCCAAACCAGCCAAGGAATCCGCCATGAAGCTCCAACGTTCCACCGCCCTTGCCGGAGTCCGCATCAGCCGCGGGTCGTTCCTGGTGGGCGCGGCTTGTGCGGCCATCGGCCTCGCGACTCCGCTGGCGCTGGCACAACCCAAGCCGATCCGCATCGGCGTGCCGACCGCAGTGCAGCTGCAGGTGGGCCGCGATACCCAGGACGGGATGAAAATGGCGATCGAGGACATCAACGCGAAGGGCGGCGTGCTGGGTCGCAAGCTCGAGATGGTGGTGGCCGACGAAACCGAGAACCCCGAAACCGGCATCAGCGCGATCAAGAAGCTGACCGCCGACGAGAAGGTCGATGTGCTGATCGGCGGCTACACCAGCGGCGTCACGCTGGCCCAGCTACCGCACATCTCGGCCGCCAAGACCATCTACCTCGGCGTCGGCGCGGCGTCGCCCGCGACCAATGCCAAGGTCAAGACCGACTACGACAACTACAAATACGTGTTCCGCGTCGGCCCGCTCAACGCCGCGCACCAGGCACGTCAGCTCACCGGCTTCATCTCGACCTTCGTCAAGGGCGAACTGGGCATCAGCAAGGTTGCGATCGTCGGCGAAAACGCCAAGTGGGTGCAGGACCTGATTCCGCTGCTGAAAAAAGGCGCCACCGAGGCCGGCGCCGATGTCCGCGCGACCGAATTCTTCGACGCCCAGACCTCCGACTTCTCGCCGCTGTTCTCCAAAGTGAAGGAATCGGGCGCGGGCTACATGGTGGTGGTGCTGTCGCACGCGTCGAGCGACATCTTCGCCAAGCAGTGGTTCGACTCGCGCTTCCCGATGCCTTACGGCGGCATCGACGTCAAGGGCATGGACGGCGATTTCTGCGAGCGCATCGGTGGCAAGTCGGTGGGTGCGATAGCCGCCAACTTCGC
>JAYUHN010000277.1:0-1674 GCA_043766965.1 Ramlibacter sp.
GCATCCGCGCCGGCACCCAGCACTGGATCAGCTGCCTTGATGCAGCTCGATGCGTCGACCACCTGTTCCATCCCCGGCATGCGCGACGCGATCCTGCAGCAGATCAACCTGGTCCGTGCCAGCGGTTATGTGTGTGGCACGCAAATCCTGCCGTCCGCCAGGCCGGTGGCATGGAACGACGTGCTTTTTTCCGCGGCCGCGCGTCATTCTCTCGACATGGCGACACGAAACTACTTCTCGCACACCACGCCCGAAGGAATCGACTTCGCGCAGCGGCTGGTCGCCGAGGGTTACTACGCCCGGGCCGCGGGCGAAAACATCGCGGCGGGCATGAGCACGGTCGCCGGAGTGATGACGGCGTGGATGGGCAGCGAAGGGCACTGCCGCAACATCATGCAGCCCATGTTCCAGGAAGTGGCGGTGGCTTGCGTCATGCAGCCGGCGACCACGTACGGGAGCTACTGGACGATGGAGCTCGGCAGCCGCTAAAAAGGGACCGGGCGGTGCTGCCGTGGCGGAAAGTGGCGGCATGATCCGGACATGCTTTCGCGTGCTTCAACTCGGTTGCTGCGCCTTTTCGCATTGGCGGTGTTGCTGTCCGGATGCGCGCTTGGGTTGCCAGAGCCGCCAGTAGTTGCCACTCCTCTCAAGGGCGTCCGGCCGCCACGACCCTCCAGCCCGGTCGATCCCGAAATCACGAGTGAATGCGGGATCAGTCGATTCCGTGACTCGGTTCTCAGGCAGATCAATGCCGCGCGTGCCGCAGCGCGTGCCTGCGGCGCGCATCGCCTGCACGCCGTGGCTCCGCTGCTGTGGAACCGGGCGCTGGCCGAAGCCGCGGAACAACACTCGGTCGACATGGCCGCGCGCCGCTATTTCGACCATGCGGACCCGGACGGAAAGCGTGTGTCGAACCGGGTTCTGGCGCAGGGCTACCGCTGGCGGGTCGTCGGCGAAAACCTGGCTGGGGGCGACACGACGGTGGCAGGAGTCATGGCCGGCTGGCTCGGCAGCCCCGCGCATTGCAAAAACCTCATGGGGCCCGCGTACGCCGAAGTCGGTGTGTCCTGCGTGCGGCAACCGGGCTCGCAATGGGGGACCTACTGGACGATGGTGCTGGCGGCCCGGCGCTGACGCCGTCAGCCCCCGGCGTCGAGCGACTGCCCCTGCCCGCGGCCACGGCCCAGGACCTGCAGCATCTGCGGCAACGCCAGCAGCAGTGCCGCCTTCAGTGTGTGCGGCGGATTGATCAGGAAAATGCCGCTGGCCGTCAGCCCCTGGCCGCGTTCCGGCTCGCCCGGCACATTGCGTTCCTCGGCCTGTCCGATCGAAAGTGTCGCGTGCAGCCAGGGCTTGCCCGCCTGGGTGGCGAGCGTCTTCAGCCGTCGCGGCACCTCATGGGCCTCGGGTCGCGGGATCACCGGGTACCAGACTGCATAACTGCCGGTCGCGAAGCGCTTCAGGCAGTCCTGGATGCAGGCTGTCACCTTGGGGTAGTCGCTCTTGATCTCGTAGCTGGGATCGATGAGCACCAGGGCGCGCCGGGCCGGCGGGGGCAGGAAAGCCTTCAGCCCCTCGAAGCCGTCTTCCCGCGCCACCGCGATCTGGCGGCCGGCCTGCAGCTGCGCCACGTTCGCAACCAGCGATTTGATATCCGTCGGATGCAGTTCGAAC
>JAYUHN010000278.1:0-12116 GCA_043766965.1 Ramlibacter sp.
CCCTGGAGGAAGGCGAAAAGACGGTGGCTGTCGGCCGTGACGGACGGCTGAGTGGACCGTCGCTCAGTGCTGCACAGGTGCAAGGACTGACCGCAGCGGGCGTCGACGTGATCGACATCGGCATGGTCACGACCCCGATGCTTTATTTCGCCGCGAGCACGCTGTGCTCCAGCGGCATTCAGGTCACGGGCAGCCACAACCCGAAGGACGACAACGGCTTCAAGATGGTGTTGGCGGGCCGGGCCATCTACGGCGACGAGATCCAGGCCCTGCGCAAGCGGATCGAGGAGGACCGCGGCGTGGCCCCCGGCGGCAGCGCCGGGTCGGTCCGCAGCGTGAATCTTTTTGCGCCTTACCGCGACCGGATCGTCGGCGACGTGAAACTGGCCCGTCCCATGAAGATCGTCGTCGACTGCGGCAATGGCGTCGCGGGCGCTTCCGCCCCCACCGTCCTGCGCGCGCTGGGTTGCGAAGTGATCGAGCTGTTCAGCGAGGTCGACGGCAACTTTCCGAATCACCATCCCGACCCCAGCAAGCCGGAGAACCTGAAGGACCTGATGGCGGCGCTGAAGACCAGCGGCGCGGAAATCGGCCTGGCCTTCGACGGCGACGGCGACCGGCTCGGACTGGTCACGCCCGGCGGCAACAACATCTATCCGGACCGCCAGCTGATGCTGTTCGCAAGGGACGTCCTGACCCGCGTGCCCGGCGGCACCATCCTTTTCGACGTCAAGTGCACGCAGCGTCTTGCGCCTGCGATCAGGGCGGCCGGCGGCGTGCCGCTGATGTACAAGACCGGCCATTCCCTCATCAAGGCGAAGATGAAGGAAGTCGATTCCCCGCTGGGCGGCGAGATGAGCGGCCACATCTTCTTCAAGGAGCGCTGGTATGGATTCGACGACGGGACCTATGCCGGCGCCCGCATGCTGGAACTGCTGTCGCGCCATGACGACCCAGCCGCCGTGCTCGATGCGCTGCCCACCAGCTTCTCCACTCCCGAGCTGAACGTCGCGTGCGCCGAGGGCGAAGCACACCGCCTGGTGGAGCAGTTGATCGTGAAAGCAAGGTTCGATGCGCCGGCGGAGATCACCACGATCGACGGTGTGCGGGTCGACTGGCCCGACGGCTTCGGCCTGGTGCGGGCATCCAACACGACGCCGGTGCTGGTGCTGCGCTTCGAGGGCCACACCGAGGCGGCGATGCACCGGATCGAGCAGGCGATGCTGCAATTGCTGCGCACTGTGAAACCCGACGCGGTGATCGCCGAGGCTTCGCATTGAGCGGCGCGGCCGCGGCCGCCGGCGCGGGCACTTGATGCGGATCCTGTTCGTCAAGCTGTCTTCGCTTGGCGATGTCGTTCATGCGATGCCTGCGCTGCAGGATGTGCGGTCGGCGTTGCCGCGGGCGCGGGTCGACTGGGTGGTGGAAGGCGCGTTCGCGCCGCTGGTGCGGCACTGCGAAGGCGTCGGACGCGTGATCGCGTCGGAGCTGCGGCGCTGGCGGAAATCCCCGTTGTCGTCGCACACGCGCGTCGAGTGGCGCGCGTTTCGCGAGCAGCTGCGGCGCGACCCCTATGACGCGGTGATCGACCTGCAGGGCCTGGCCAAATCGGCGCTGGTGGCGCGGGTCGCGCGGCTGGCTCCAGGCGGCAGGCGCTACGCCCTCGCCAACCGGACCGAAGGGTCCAGTTACGAGGCCCTCACGCGGTGGGTTGCGCATGTTGCGTTGCGGATCGAGCCGCATGTCCACGCGGTGCAGCGATCGCGCCAGCTGTGCGCTCTTGCGCTGGGCTATCCGCTGCCCGCGGCGCCGAGTTACGGGCTGATGCCGCATGCGCGCTGCGCAGGCGCCGCCGCGCACCCAATGGGCGGCACGGTTGTCCTGGTCCATGGAAGTTCGCGCGAGGAAAAGTGCTGGCCCGAATCCCACTGGAATGCGCTTGGGGCCCGGCTGATCGCGCAGGGTCTGTCGGTCGCGTTGCCCCACGGCAGCGAGCAGGAACGTGACCGCAGCGAACGCCTGGCCCGCGGTCTCGGACCGCGCGCCGAAGTCTGGCCGCGCACGGACCTGGGCGCATTGACCGACCGGCTGGCGCATAGCGCCGGTGTGGTCGGCGTCGACAGCGGGCTCAGCCACATTGCGTCCGCGCTCGACCGGCCGCACGTGCAGATCTACAACTTCGACACCGCATGGCGCACCGGCCCGCTCCCGTCCCCCGATGGCGGACCTGGCCGCCAGCTCAGCGTGTTCGGGCAGCCGACACCCTCCGTGGAAGCGGTCTGGAGCGCCTGGCAGCAGGCCAGCGCGGCGTGATCCGGCGGCTCTACTCGCTGGTGATGAGCGGTGGTCAGCCGTTCCTGCGCCACAAGCTGCGCCAGCGCGGCGCCGCCGAACCGGGTTACCTGGAGCATGTGGACGAACGCTTCGGCATCTATTCTGCGAACAGCGACAGCGGGAGGCTTTGGATTCATGCGGTCTCATTGGGAGAGACCCGCGCGGCGGCCATCCTGCTCGATGAACTGCGGAGCCGGCGACCCGGCCTCAAGGTGCTGCTGACCCATGGCACGGCCACCGGGCGGGCCGAGGGCGAGCGTTTGCTGCAGCCCGGCGATGCACAGGCCTGGTTGCCGTGGGACACCCCGCTGGCCGTGCGGCGATTCCTGGAGCATTTCAGGCCCCGGCTCGGCGTCCTGATGGAAACCGAAGTCTGGCCCAATCTCGCTGCCGGCTGCGCCGGGCTCGGCGTCCCGCTGGTGCTTGCCAACGCCCGGCTGTCGGACAAGTCGATGCGCCGAGCGCTGCGACTGGCGCCCCTGTCGCGGCCGGCGTACGCAAGCTTGTCGGCCGTATGGGCGCAGACTGAAGCCGATGCGAGGCGGCTGGCCCGTGTCGGCGCCGGCGTCAAGGGCGTGTTCGGCAACCTCAAATTCGACGCCGCGCCCGAGCCCGTGCAGCACGCCCGCGGGCGCGAGTGGCGCCGGCGCTTCGGCTGCCCGGTGGTGATGTTCGCCAGTTCGCGCGAGGGCGAGGAAGCGGAGTTCTTCCGCGTGCTGCAGGACAACCGCAAACTGGCGCCGGCCCTCGCGGCGAATCGCTCCGGCGATGCGCCAACCGGCGAGGTGCAATGGCTGGTCGTGCCGCGGCATCCGCAGCGCTTCGACGAGGTCGCAGCGTTGGCGCAGCAGCGGGGGTTGTCAGTGTCGCGCCGCAGTGCCTGGAGCGGCCAGCAGCAGTCCGCGGACGTCTGGGTCGGCGATTCGCTGGGCGAAATGTCGTTCTACTACGGCATGGCCGATGTCGCGCTGCTTGGCGGCAGCTTCGAGCCGCTCGGTGGCCAGAACCTGATCGAGGCGGCCGCCAGCGGATGTCCGGTCGTGATGGGTCCGCACACTTTCAACTTCAGCGATGCGGCGCAACTTGCGCTGGAGGCGGAGGCCGCGCTGCGCGTGGAAACGCTCGAAGAGGCGATCAGGACGGCCGCGACGCTGGCGGGGGACCGTGCGCGACAGGCCCGGATGGCGGCTGCCTGCCTGTCGTTCACGGCGGACCACCGCGGCGCGGCGCAGCGCGTGGCACTGGCTTTGCTTGCGTTGCTGGAGGCGGCGCCGGCGGCTGTCGGGGCGGACTAACCGCGGCCGGCCAGCAGGCCGTCCAGCCGTGCCAGGTCTTCCGGCGTCAATGTGCCGTTGGCCTGGCGCAGCTTCAGGTGGCCGAGCAGCACGTTGTAGCGCGCCTGCGCCAGGTCGCGCTTGGTCTGGAACAACTGGCTCTGCGAATTCAGCACGTCGATGTTGATGCGCACACCGACCTGGTAGCCCAGGCGGTTGGCCTCGAGCGCGCTCTGGCTGGAGGCCTCGGCGGCTTCCAGCGCCTTGACTTGTCCCTGTCCGGAGACCACGCCGAAGTACGCCGCGCGGGTTGCCTGGGCCACGGTGCGGCGAGCCGCCTCGAGGTCGGCCTGGGCTTTTTCCTCCAGCGAAAGGGTTTCGCGGATCCGGTTCTGGATGGCGAAGCCGGCGAACAGCGGCAGGTTGAAGGACACACCCAGGTTCGCATTGCCGCTGCGGGAGTTCAGCGTGGATTGCGAGCTGCCGTTCTGGTTGCGGGTGACGTTGTAGCTGGCGGTGAGGTCCACCGTCGGCATGTGTCCGGCCTTGGCCTTTTCGGTTTCCAGCTGGGCGATCTCAACGCCGGTGCGCGCCTGCTGGATCGCGGGGCTGCTTTCCTCCGACTGCTGGACCCATGCGTTGACATCCGCCGGCTGCGGCAGCGGCAGTTCCGGCGGCACCGGCAGCGTGTTGGCCTGCACGTCCGGCTTGCCGACCTGCGTGTCGAGGGCGAGGCGCTTGACCCGCAAGTCGTTCTCGGCGGCGATCTCCTGCGCCGTTCCCAGGTCGTAGCGCGCCTGGGCCTCGCGGGTGTCGGTGATGGTGGAGGTGCCGACCTCGAAGTTGCGCTTGGCCGACGCCAGCTGCTCCGCGACCGCTTCCTTCTGCGCGCGCACGAACGCCAGCGTGTCCTGCGCCGCAAGCACGTCGAAGTACGCCTGGCTGACACGGATGATGAGGTCCTGCGCCGCCGATGTCAGCTGCGCTTGGGCCAGTTCGATCTGGCGCTTGCCCTGCTCGTATGTGGCCAGGTTGGCCGGCCGGTAGAGCGGTTGCGAGGCGCTGAGCGTCGCGTTCTGGGTGCCGAAAGCACGCTCGACTTCGGGGTTGTTGACGTCGACGTGCGAGCGGTTGGCGCCGGCGGAGAGGTTCGCGGTCGGCAGGACCCCCGCCTTCGCCTGCTCCGCGCGGAACAGGTTGGCGTCGTACTGCGCCTTCGCGGACTGCCACGTCGCGTCGTAGGCGCGGGCCGACTGGTACAGGTCCAGCAGGCTTTCCGCATGCACAGCGGGACACAGTGCGGCGCCCAGGGCTGCTGTGAGTGGAAGTAGCCGCAGTGCTGTCATGTCCGTCCTTCGGGATGCCGTCGTTTTCTTGTGCCCATCAGTATCGCGGAACCGCCGGGTCCAGCTCCAGCGACCAGGCGTCGATTCCCCCCGCGATGTTGGCAACCTGGCTGAAACCGTTGCTGGCGAGGTACATGGCGACCCGCTGGCTGCGGGCGCCGTGATGGCACAGGCAGGCGACCGGCCGGTCGGGATCCAGTTCAAGCAAGCGAGCCGGGACGTCATTCATCGGGATCGTAAGCAGCTCGAAGCCCCGCGGCCGCAAGCCGGCAACCTCGAGTTCCCTCGGTTCGCGCACGTCCAGCACGACGGTCATACCGGATTGCGCCTGCATCCACGCTTCGAGGCCGCCTGGGCGGATCTGGTCGATCAAGGATTCGCCTCAGAAACGAAAGCGCGAGGGCTCGGGAAAATGCAGCAGGCGCGGCGCCACCGTGTCCCAGGGCTGTGCGGTGGAGTAGCTGCTGTCACCGGTCCGGGTGATGAAATTGGCCCGCATCATCGGCTCCATGCCGACGATGGCGGCGAGGCGGCCGCCGACCTTGAGCTGCTCCAGCAGACGGTGCGGCACCTCGGCGACCGATCCGCTCAGCAGAATCGCATCGAACGATTCTTCGACCGGCATCGCCTTGGCGCCGTCGGCCTGGCGCACTTCGGCGTTGGCGATCCCGGCCCGCTGCAGGTTTTCGCTCGCCATCCGCGCCAGCACCGGCTCGATCTCCAGCGTGATGACTCGGCCCGCGCGGCTGGCGAGCAGCGCCGCCATGTAGCCGGAGCCGGCGCCAATTTCCAGCACCCTGTCCGCCGGCGTCAGTTTCAGGTCCTGCAGCAACCGGGCCTCCACTTTCGGCGACAGCATGCAATGGCCCAGGCGCATTGCTTCCTCCTCGCTTCCCAGCAGCGGAATCTCCATGTCGACGAAAGCCAGGCCCTTGTGCGCCGGCGGCACGAACTGTTCGCGCTTGATACGCCCGAGCAGGTCGAGGATGTCGACCTCGAGCACGTCCCAGGGCCGGATCTGCTGCTCGATCATGTAGAAACGGGCCTGTTCGACGGCGGTGATGGGGTTCTGCGCGATGGCCATGGGCACTCCGGGACGACTTCAGGACAAACGGTCGATTTTAGAGGCCGCTTTCGGCTCCACCGTTCCGCCTCCGCCCGCTGGCCGGCGCGGGCTTCCCAGCTTGCGCCTGAACCAGGCGGCCAGGTCGTCCATGTAGCAATAGACGACGGGAACCACCACCAGCGTCAACAGCGACGAGGTGATGACACCCCCGATCACCGCCTGCCCCATCGGCGCCCGCTGCTCCGACCCTTCGCTGAGCGCAAAAGCCAGCGGCACCATGCCGAAGATCATTGCCAGCGTGGTCATCAGGATCGGCCGCAGCCGGACCCGGGCCGCATGCAGCAGCGCCTCGGTGCGGTCCATCCCGGCCTCCCTGGACCGGATCGCGAAATCGACCAGCAGGATCGCGTTCTTGGTCACGAGTCCCATCAGCATCACGATGCCGATGACAGAGAACATCGACAGCGTCGAGCGAAACAGCAGCAGCGACAGCACGACGCCGATCAGCGTCAGCGGCAGCGACGTCATGAGCGCGAGCGGCTGCAGGAAGCTCTTGAACTGGCTGGCGAGGATCATGTAGATGAAGATCACCGCCAGCGCGAGGGCGGAGACGGCGTAGCCGAACGATTCCGCCATGTTTTTGGTCGAGCCGCTGAACTGGTAGCGATAGCCCGGCGGAAAGCTGATGCCCTCGAGCCGCGTCTTGATGTCGCTGGACACCTCGCCGGCGGAACGGTCCGCCACGTTCGCGTTGATCGCTACCTCGCGCGCCAGGTCGCGCCGGTTGATCTGGTTGGGGCCGGTCGATTCGCGCACCGACGCCAGCTGGTTCAGTCGCACGACCCGGGTGCTGCCGTCGGGATTGCTGCCGGTCGCGAACGGCAGCCGCTCCAGGTCCTGCGGTGTATCGCGCGCTTCCGGCGCCAGCCGCACGTTGACGTCGTAGGTCTGGTCGTCCGGCGCGCGCCAGTTGCCGACGGTTTCGCCGGCGACCAGCGTGCGCAGCGACCCCGCAATCTGCGCCACCGTCAACCCCAGGTCCGACGCGGCATCGCGCCGGATGTCGACCTCGATCACCGGCTTGTCGGGCTTGACGCTCGAGTCCAGGTCGACCAGACCGGGAATGGTGCGGATCTGCTCGCCGACCAGCCGCGCCAGCCGCTCCAGTTCCTTCAGGTCCGGCCCCTGCAGCGAAAACTCGACCTGCTTGTTGCCGCCTACCGAGTCCAGCAATCCGACGTGGGTGACCGTGATGCCGGGCACCTGCTTCAGCCGCTCGCGTAGCACGCCCGACAACTGGTCGACGCTGCGATTGCGTTCCTTGCGGTCCACCAGCCGGATATACAGCGCGGCATAGATCTTTCCCGCCGCGTTACCGGTGTTGATGGTCGCCAGCGTGTAGCGGACCTCCGGGAATTCGCGCACGATCGCCTCGACCTGCCTCGCCTTGGCCTCGGTCACCTCGAGCGAGGAGCCGACCGGCGTGTAGAAATTCAGCGTGGTCTCCGAATAGTCGGCCTTTGGCACGAATTCAGTGCCCAGCAACCGCACCATGAAGACGCTGGCCACGAAGATCGCCAGCGCCAACAGCACGGTGGTGAGCCTGTGTCCCAGCGACCAGCGCAGGATCGATTGGTAGCCCTGGGCCAGCGATTCGGTCGCCCGGTCGAACCAGCCGGTGATTCGGCCGATGCTGTTGTCGTACCAGCCCACCGGACTGGCGCCCTGCGCCCGCCGCAACGCATGCTTGCCGATTTCCGGGTCGTGCCAGATCGACGACAGCATCGGGTCCAGCGTGAAACTGACGAACATCGAGATCAGCACGGCCGCGACGATGGTGACGCCGAACTCGTGGAAGAACTTGCCGATGATGCCGCCCATGAAGCCGATCGGCAGAAACACCGCGACGATCGAGAAGGTGGTGGCCAATACCGCCAACCCGATCTCCTGCGTGCCTTCGAGCGACGCCTGGTAAGGAGTCTTGCCCATCTGCACGTGCCGCACGATGTTCTCGCGCACCACGATCGCATCGTCGATCAGCAGGCCCACGCACAGCGAAAGCGCCATGAGCGTGACCATGTTGATCGAAAAACCGAACGCGTCCATGAACAGGAACGTGCCGATCAGCGCGATCGGCAAGGTGAGCCCGGTGATGACGGTGGAGCGCCACGAGTTCAGGAACAGGAACACGATCAGCACCGTCAGCAGCGCGCCTTCGATCAGCGTACGACGGACATTGTTGACCGCCACGCGGATCGGCCGCGCGCCGTCCATGATCGGCTCCAGCCGCACGCCTGGCGGCAGCTGGCCCTTCATCTCGTCCAGCGTCTTCTTCAGGCCGTCGATCACCTGGATGGTGTTCTCGTCCTGTGATTTCTGCACCGTCAGCAGCAGCGTGCGCTCGCCGTTGTACAGGGCCAGGCTGGCGATCTCCTGCGCGCCGTCGCTCACCCGCGCCACCTGTTCCACCCGCACCGGGGCGGCGCCCGCGCCCTTGCGGGCGACGATGATCTTGCCGAAGTCCTCGGGCCGCTGCACCCGCGCATCGATCTGCACCGTCCGGTCCTGCGCGAGCGAACGGATCGCGCCCACCGGCAAGTCCTGGTTTTCCGTGCGCACCGCGGCGGCAACCTGGTCGGCCGTGACGCCCTGCGCCTCCAGCGCTGCCGGATTGAGGTAGATGTTGATTTCGCGCCGGGTGCCCCCGACCAGCGTGACCGAGCCGACGCCCCGCACGTTCTCCAGTCGTTTCTTCAGCACCTGGTCGGACCAGTTGGTCAACTCCACCGCCGACATGGCTTTGCCTCCCGCGGTATCGGGCAACACCGCAAGCGACCAGATCGCGCGGCTGGAGGGATCGAACCGCAGCACCCGCGGCTCTTTCACCTCGGTGCGGAACAGCGGGCGGATCGATGCCACCTTTTCGCGCACGTCCTCGGCCGCTTTGCGACCGTCGACGTGCAGCTGAAACTCGATGATCACGACCGCGACGCCTTCCAGGCTGCGCGAGGTGAGGGCGTTGATGCCGGCGATCGAGTTGACGCCTTCCTCGATCTTCTTGGTGACTTCGCTCTCGACGATCTCGGGCGACGCCCCCGGGTATTCGGCGCTGATGACCACCACCGGAAAATCGATGTTGGGGAACTGGTCGACCTTCAGCCGCTGGTAGGAAAACAGGCCGAGCACCACCAGCGCCAGCATGACCATGGTGGCGAAGACCGGGTTCTTCAGGCTGACGCGGGTGAACCACATGGCAGTTGCGGGCTGAGGGCGATCAGGGGCTGGGCGACTTCGATGCGCCGCCGGTGAAGCGCACCGCCGTGCCCTCGCGCAGCGGCCCGACATTGCCCTTGAGCACCAGTGCGCCCGGCGCCAGCCCCTGCACAGCGACCATCACCTCGTTGTCGGCCTGACCGCGGGCGCCGGTCTGGACACTCTTGTGCGCGATGCGGTTCTGTTCCACCACCTGCACGTAGGGCAGGGGCTTGTCGGTGCGCACGGAAGCCAGCGGGACCGCCAATGTGGAGGCCTGCCCGGTGCCGATCGTGCCTTGTGCGAACAGCCCCTGGCGCAGACCGGCGGCATTCTCGATGCTGAGGTAGGCCAGCACCGTGCGGCTGCCGGTTTGCGCGCTCGGATTGATGCGCGCCACCCTGGCCGCCACCGGCCGCGCGCTGCCTTCGACCTGCAGCAACGCCGGCTGGCCCACGCGCACGTCCAGCGAATCGGCCGCGCTGAGCGTCGCTTCCAGCTCGAGCCGTCCCAGGTCGACGATTTCAATCACTTTCGCATCGATCGCCACCCGCTCGCCTGGTTGCGCCAGCCGCTGCGAAACGACGCCGCCGATGGGCGCGCGCAAGACCGTGTCCTCCAGCGACTTCTTCGCCAGGTCGACTGCGGCGATGGCGGCCTTGTGATTGGCGTCGGCGCCCTGCAGGCTGTTCAGCGAGGTGTCGAGGGCGCTCTTCGAGATGAAGCCCTGGTCCACCAGCGCCTTGTTGTTGTCGTACTGGCGCCGGGCGATGTCGATCTGGCTGCGGGCCGCATCGGCCTGTTGCTGGACCTGGCGCAGCCGCGCCTGCGATTCGGTGGAGTCGATTCGTGCGATCTGCTGTCCGGCCTTGACGCTGTCGCCTTCGCGCACGGCGAGGCCCTGCAGCTCGCCCGCGGCGCGAGCCTTCAACACTGCGGAATTGACAGCCCGCAGTGAGCCCGAGACCGGCAGGCCCTGCGCGAGGTCGCGCTGCTGCGCCTTGACGACGTCGCCCGGCGCCAGCTCCAGCACCGCCTCCGCCTTTTTCATCGCCGCCTGCGCCACCACGGCCTGTTGTTCCTTGCGCGCCGACAGCACGCGCCACCCACCGGCCGCAAGCAGCAGCGCAGCCAGGCCCAACAGGAGCCACCGGACGTTGCGGCGGCTCATTGCACGGCCCCGGACCGCACGCAGAAGCCATGCAACAACGTGTCGATCTGTGCGGCGATATAACGCGCCGGGTCCAGCGGATAGCCCTGCGGCACGCAGGCACCGATCGAGTGCTTCATCATGATCAGGAACGTCATCGGCGCGATCAGGCTGTAGATCGCATAGTCGATGTCCGCTACCTTGAATTCGCCGCGGTCGATGCCCCGCTGCAGCATGCGGCGGACCAAGTCGTGACCGGGAACGATGACTTCCCGGTGATAGAACACCGCCACGTCGGGAAAATTGCGGGCCTCGCTGATCACCAGCTTGGTGATTCCCGACGCGCGCCCGGCGCCCAGCCGGTCCCACCACACCTTCATGCAGTAGCGCAGCATGTCGGCGCTGCTGCCTTCGAAGGCCTCGAACTCGTCGTTCCATTCCTTGAAGCGGCCCGAGATGTTTTCGCGCACGACCGCCTTGAACAGTTCTTCCTTGCTCGGGAAGTAAAGAAAGAGCGTGCCTTTGGAGACGCCGGCGCGAGCGGCCACTTCCTCTGCGCGCGTGGCGGCAAAGCCCTTCTCGACGAACAGGTCAAGCGCGGCGTCGAGCAGTTCGCCGGGACGCGCGTCCTTGCGGCGTTCACGGCGGACGGCCGGCTCCTGGATCGGCGCGCTGCGAAGCACTTTCGAAAGGGCTGCGGGTGGCATTCGGTTTTTTGGCTTAATGACTGACTGGTTAGTAATATACCGGCCATCACACTGCGCGTCAAACGCGGCACGCCCGTCAGTAAGCTCCCAGCCGGCGACCGAGCCATTCCCTGAGCACTTGCCGGGACACGTCCAACCCGTGCAGCGAGGGCAGCCACTCCAGCAGCTCACGATCCCGGGCGGACGGAAAACCCATCGGTGCGGGCGTGACCTGAAAGCCGGCTTTTTCATAGGCGGCCTGGGCCCTCGGCATATGGGTCGCGTGCGTGACCAAGGCGATACGCTGAATCCGGTCGGCGCGCATCGCAACAGCCATCCGGGTCGCGTTTTCGGCGGTATCGCGGGAACGGTCGTCGGCCCAACGCAGGTCCAGGCCATAGTCGTCGTGCAGCACAGCCCGCGCGACGTCGGCTTCTGGCGGAGTGTCGGTTCCAACCGCGGCCCATCCCACGCCGCCGGCGAAACCGAGCGGCTTCTTGGTCTCGCGTGCCAGCAAGGCCCCGTAACGCAGCCGCTCCAGCGTTGCCGCGTTCGGCTGCGCCTTGCCGTACTCCGGCGCCCGCGCCAGCACGCCGCCGCCGAGCACGACGATCGCCTGCACGTTCGATGCCGACAGCGCCTGGACCGACAGGGCCTTCGGCTGCGGCAGGAGCCACTGCGCGAGGCCCAGCGCAACGGCGTTGCAGCTGAGGAACCACAGGGACGCGATGCCCAGCATGCTGATCACGGCCCCGCCCAGCCAGCGCCGCCCCATCAGCAGCAAGCCAAGCAGCGCCAGCAGCAGCGGCCCGGCGGGCGGCAGCAGCAAGGCCGCAAGCAGGGGTTTGAGTTCACCGGGCAACATGGGTGCCAATGCTAGTCGACCGTCATTCCGGTTTTGCGCGAGCGGCCCGCATGTCGCTTCGAGCACGGGCGCGGAAAGGCCCTGATTGAGCGGCGCCATGCCGGCGGAAGTAAGATCTGCGCCAAGCCAAACAAGCATTTTCC
>JAYUHN010000279.1:0-12104 GCA_043766965.1 Ramlibacter sp.
CACGCTGCTGCGATTCCAGCGGACAGCGGCCGTCAGCTGCGTGCTCGCGCCGAAGCTGACGATGTCGGTCGCGAACAGGCTGGCGTGGCGGCCGCTGCCGGAGAGCTCGACCTGCTGGAGCAAGGGTGCGAGCGGATCCGCGATCGCGACGCGCCGCGCATCGAACGCGCCTTCCTGCGTGAACTGCTGGTAGCCGATCCGGCTGGCCGAGGCGTCGGCGCCAAGCGCGAACTGGTGCCGCCCGGTTGTACGCGTCCATTGCAAGCCGCCACCGCTTGCCGACTGCCGCGCGACGCTCTGGTTGAGGATGGCGGTGCGGCTGACGAAGCCCGGGTCCGCCGGGTCGGAACATGCGGGGGTCCCGCCAACACCTTCGCACCGTTCCAGCCAGTCGGTCCAGACGCCGTTGACGTCGCCGTTGCTGCCTTCGCGCCGGCCGGTGCGATGCCACGCAAGAACAGCGAGCTTGTCGCCCCCGGCGAACGTGTGGCTGGCACTGACGTTCAACAGCGAAGCGCGGCTGCGCGTGGTGTCATGGAAGGTATAGCCCAGGCGCGGGTCGATGTCGTACAGGCTTTGGCTGAGCGGACCGTTGCCGGTGAGCCGGCTGCGCGCGGCCAGCCAGCTCACGTTCCACTGCGTCCCCGCATGGTCGCGGCCCAGCTTCAGAAACAGGTTGCCCAGCCGCCCGGGCGATTCCTGGCGCCAGCCCTGTTCGTCGAACAGCGTGCCCGCCACATAGCCGTGCCAGCCGTCCGCCCACTGCACGCCATGGCCGGCATCGAGCCGGCGCCGGCCGTGCCCGCCGATCGAGAAATCCGCCTCCGTGCCCTTGTGGGTGCGGCCCGACTTGGTGGAAAGCACCAGCGCGCCTCCCAGCGTGTTCAACCCGAACAGCGGATTGGAGCCGGGCAGCAAGGCGATCTCCGCAATCGCCGCTTCGGGCAGCAGGTCCCAGTTCATCACGTCGCCGAACGGCTCGTTGATGCGAACCCCATCGAGGTACACCGACAGGCCCTGCGCGGTGCCGAGCGTCGGCGACAGCCGGTGGCCGCGGTAGTTGACGTCGACCTGGAACGGACTGCCCTGCACTTCGTTGACGGTGACGCCGGTGAGCTGACGGTTCATGAATTCCGGCAGATTGGCGGACTTGGCGCGCTCCAGCGCGGCGTCGTCCGCAAGCTGCACGTTGCCCGGATAGCGGTCGCGCTGTTGCAGCAGGCCCGGCAACGGCGTTTGGCCGAACACTTCGACCGGCTGCAGGCCGCGAACGGCGTCGGCCGGGGGTGCTTGCGCCACCGCCGCGAGCGGGAAGGCAGCAACGAGCAACGCGCGTCCCAGCATCCGCAGCATGCAGTCCTTAGCGGATCAGCAGCGCGGCTGCGATCAGCACGACCACTGCGAGCACGATCCAACCCCATACCGGCATACCGGTGCCGGTTCGCGAAGATGCGCTCATGAGAGACGGTGGAACAGCGGCGGCGTCCGGTACGACGTCATCGACCGCCTCACCGGCGGCTGCCGCCGCAGTCGCAGCTGCGGCGGCATAGGCATCGGGATGCACGCGCTGCATCTCAAGGTCGAAGCGCTTGAAAAAATCTTCCGCCATCGAGCGGGCCACGCCGTCGATCAGCCGCTGCCCCAGTTGCGCGATCTTGCCGCCGACCTGCGCCTGCACCTTGTAATCCAGCACGCAACCCGGCCCGCCGGCCTGCGGCGACAGCCGCACCTGCGAGTTGCCCTTGCCGAAACCGGCGGCGCCGCCCTGGCCATCGAAGGCGATCGTGTAGCTGTCCGGCGGCTGGATGTCGCTGAGCGTGATCTTGCCGTTGAACCGGGCCGAGACCGGCCCGATCTTCACCGCGACGCCAACGGCGTACTGGTTCTGCGCCGTGGCCTCGACCTTGTCGCAGCCCGGGATGCAGACCTTCAGCACCGCCGGATCGTTGAGCGCGTCCCAGGCCTGCTGCTGCGTAACCGCGAGGGCGCGGGTGCCTTGCATGTCCATGATCAGTCCTGTCGTTTCATGACGGCGGCCAGGCCGGCCGCCAGGTCCTTCAATTTGCTCAGGTTGTGCACGGCAAGCATGCCATGCGCGTAACGGTGCAGCACCGCGGCGCCGCGAGCGGCCGGAGCATACCCGTCGAAGCGCAGCAAGGGATTGAGCCACAGCAGCTTGCGGCTGTGACGCGCCAGCCATTCCAGCTCTTTCGCGAGATCTTCTGGCTCGCCGGTATCGAGCCCGTCGGTGATCAAAAGCACCAGTGTGCGGCGGCCGACCAGCCGGCGGGCGTGCTGCCGTCGCAGGGTGGCGAGCGAATCGCCCAGCCGCGTGCCGCCGGCGAAGTCGTCGATCGCCGCGCCGGCCGCCTGCAGCATCGCATCGGTGTCGGCGAGCCGGAACGCCGGTGTGAGGTCGGTAAGGTGCGTGCCGAAAGCGAACACGTCGCGCCGCCGCTGCGAACGCGTGGCGGCGTGCAGGAAAGCCAGCAACAGGCGCGCATAGCGTTCCATCGACCCCGAGACATCCACCAGCACCAGCAGGGGCAGCGGCTGGTGCAGCCGGCGCAGCCGGGGCAGTTGCAGGAACTCGCCGCCGGTGCGGGCCGCCCGCCGCATCAAGCCGGGCCAGTGCAACTGGTCGCCGTGGCTGGCGGGGCGACGCCGCCGCGCCGGGAGCCGCGGCAGCGGCAATGCAATGTCCCGGGCCAGCTGCTCGACGAGGTGGTATTCGACGCCGCTCAAGCCGCTGAATTCGGCATGTTTCAAGGTGTCGAGGTTGCTGGCTGTCATGGCCGCGTCGAAGTCAACCTCATGGTCGGCCTTGGCGGGAAGCTTCGGGCCGAGCGCTTTCGGCGCGGTCAGCGCTTCGCGCACCCGGGGGCGCCGCTTGCTCGCCTCGGCCTTGCCCTCGGCGCTGGGAAGCAACTGCGCCAGCAGTTTGTTGGCCATTTCCGGATCGCGGAAATAGGCGTCGAACAGCTCGCGAAAGACCTGCCGGTCCTGCTCGCGGCCGATCATCACGGTTTCGAACGCGGCCCGCAGGTCGGCCTTGTTCGCGACGCCCACCAGCTGCGCCGCTTGCGTCGCCAGCGCGATGCGCTCGCTGTCGGCGGGAACGCCCGCGCGGCGCAACGCGCGGCCGAAGCCGGTGATGTTGTCCGGGAATTTTCCGGTGCGTGCGTCACCGAGCTTCATGGGCTGTCAGGCGGCCGGCTCTTCTTCGGCCCGCAGCAACTCGATCGACAGTTCCCGGGTGAGCGCCGCGACGTCTTCGCGCTGCTTGAACAGGATGCCGGCGGTATCGGCAACCACCTCCGGATCGACCACCAGCGTGTCGAGCGCCACCAGGGCCCTGGCCCATTCGACGCTTTCGGCGATCCCGGGCACCCGCTGGAATGCATTCGAAAACGGCTGGCCGCGCAGCTTGCCGACGAAATCCGCGACCTGCTGCGACAGCGCCTGGCCGGCCTGCGGCACCCGGGACCGCACGATGGCCAGCTCGCGCTCGCGCTCGGGATAGTCGACCCAGTGGTACAGGCAGCGGCGCTTGACGGCGTCGTGCAGCTCGCGCGTGCGGTTGCTGGTGAGGATGGTGACCGGCGCCGCCAGCGCCCGGATGGTCCCGATCTCGGGGATGCTGACCTGGTATTCGCCCAGGTACTCCAGCAGGAAAGCCTCGAACGGCTCGTCGGCGCGGTCGACCTCGTCGATCAGCAGCACCGCGCCGGGCTCCGGCGTCTGCAGCGCCTGCAGCAGCGGGCGGCGGATCAGGTAACGGTCCTGGTAGACCTCGCGCTCCACCGCCTCCGCGCCAACCGAGCCTTCATGGGTCAGTTCGGCGGCACGCATATGCAGCAGCTGCGCGGCATAGTTCCATTCGTACAGCGCTTCGCGGTGCTCCAGGCCGTCGTAGCACTGGAGGCGCAGCAACACCCGTCCCAGCGCCGCGGCCAGTGCCTTGGCCAGTTCGGTCTTGCCGACGCCGGGTTCGCCTTCGAGCAGCAAGGGTCGCTGCAACCGGAGCGCGAGAAACACCGCGGTGGCCAGCCGCCGGTCGGCGAAGTAACCTTCGCCCTCCAGCGCCTGCACCACGGCGTCGACGGTGGAAAGGGGAGCTGTGGTTGCCGGCGGCGAAACGGTCATTCAGCTGGTCTGACCCAGGGCCCGCACCACGCCGCGCTGCGCCAGCACGCTGATCAGGTTGGCGCGGTAAGCGGCCGTCGCATGCAGGTCGGAGTTCAGGTCGGCGGCATCGATCTTGACGCGGCTCGCGGCCTCGGCGGTGAAGCTCTTGCTGAGCGCCTCCTCCAGCCCCTTGTGGCGGAACACGCCGTTGTTGCTGGCGCCGGTGACGGCCACCCGCACCCCGCCGTCGTACTGCGCGATGAACACGCCCACCAGCGGAAAGTGGGATGCCTTCTGGCGCTGCTTCTGGTAGACGGCACGGCGCGGGACCGGAAAGCGGATCGCGGTGATCAGTTCGCCGGCTTCCAGCGCGGTGCTGAACATGCCCTGGAAGAAATCGTCGGCCGGGATCTGCCGCCGGTCGGTGACGATGGTGGCGCCGGAACCCAGGACGGCGGCGGGATAGCAGGCCGCCGGATCGTTGTTGGCCACCGAACCGCCGATGGTGCCCAGGGCGCGCACCTGCCGGTCGCCGATGCGCGAGGCCAGGTCGGCCAGGGCCGGATACGCGGCCTTGATCTCGCCATGGTTGGCGACATCCAGGTGGCGCGACATGGCGCCGATCACGAACGCGCTGCCCTCCTTGCGGATGCCGGTGAGTTCCTTGACGGCCCCCAGGTCGGCCAGTTGCCCGGGCGCGGTCAGGCGCAGCTTCATCGATGCCAGCAGGGTCTGGCCCCCGGCCAGTGGCTGGGCGCCGGAGCTGGCCAGCCGGACCGCATCGGCCAGCGTGGTGGGACGTTCGAGGGTGAAGGCGTACATGGTGGGTCCTTTGTTGGCTGATGCCCGGCGATCCTTGGCTAGTGCGCGGCCAGCCGGCTTCGTTCCATGGCTTCCCAGACCCGGTGCGGCGACGCCGGCATGTCCAGGTCCTTGACGCCCAGCGGGGCCAGCGCATCCAGCACCGCATTGATCACAGCCGGCGGCGAGCCGATCGCGCCGGCTTCGCCGCAGCCCTTGGTTCCCAGCGGGTTGTGGGTGCACGGCGTGCAGTGGGTCTCCAGCTTGAATTCGGGAAAGTCGGCGGCGCGGGGCATCGCGTAGTCCATGAAACTGCCGGTCAGGAGCTGTCCGCTTTCATCGTCATAGACGCAGCGCTCCATCAGCGCCTGGCCGATGCCCTGCACCAGGCCACCGTGCACCTGCCCCTCCACGATCATCGGGTTGATGATGGTGCCGAAGTCGTCCACCGCGGTGAAGCGGTCAACCGTGACCTCTCCGGTCTGGCGGTCGACCTCGACCTCGCAGATGTAGGTGCCGCCGGGAAAGGTGAAGTTGGTCGGGTCGTAGAACGCGGTTTCATCCAGCCCGGGCTCGAGCTTGTCGAGCGGATAGTTGTGCGGCACGTAAGCCGTCAGCGCGACCTGGCCGAAGGTCACCTTCTTGTCGGTGCCCTTGATCGTGAACTCGCCGTTGGCGAACTCGACGTCGGCGTCGCTCGCCTCCATCAGATGGGCCGCAATCTTCTTGGCCTTGGTTTCGATCTTGTCCAGCGCCTTCATGATGGCCGCGCCGCCGACCGAGATCGAGCGCGATCCATAGGTGCCCATCCCGAACGGAACGCGGCCGGTGTCGCCGTGCACCACGTCGACCGCATCGATGGCGATGCCCAGCCGCGCCGCCACGACCTGCGCGAAGGTCGTTTCATGGCCCTGGCCGTGGCTGTGCGAGCCTGTAAAGACGGTCACGCTGCCGGTCGGATGCACCCGGATTTCGCCGCACTCAAACAGGCCGGCCCGAGCGCCCAGCGCCCCGGCGATGTTCGACGGCGCGATGCCGCAGGCCTCGATGTAGCTGGAGTAACCGATCCCGCGAAGCTTGCCCTGGGCCTCGCTGTGCGCCTTGCGCGCGGCAAAGCCGGAGACTTCCGCCAGCGCCTGGGCCTTGGTCATGCAGGCGTGGAAGTCCCCCGTGTCGTACTGCAGCGCGACCGGCGTCTGGTACGGGAAGCTGGTGATGAAGTTGCGCTTGCGGATTTCGTCCTGGCCGAGGCCCAGCTCCCATGCGCAGCGCGAGACCAGGCGTTCCAGCAGGTAGGTGGCTTCTGGGCGCCCTGCCCCCCGGTAGGCGTCGACCGGCGCGGTGTTGGTGAACCAGGCATCGACTTCGACGTAGATCTGCGGCGTCGCGTACTGGCCCGCCAGCAGCGTCGCGTAGAGGATGGTCGGGACGGCCGTGGCGAAGGTGGACAGGTAAGCGCCGAGATTGGCATCGGTATGGACCCGCAGCGCCAGGAACTTGCCGTCCTTGTCCATCGCCATCTCGGCGTGGCTGACGTGGTCCCGGCCATGGGCGTCCGTGAGAAAACTCTCCGACCGCTCGCAGGTCCACTTGATGCTGCGATTGAGCTGCTTGGACGCCCAGGTCAGGCAGACGTCCTCCGCGTACAGGAAGATCTTGGAGCCGAAGCCGCCACCGACGTCGGGCGCGATCACCCGCACCTTGTGCTCCGGCAGGCCCAGCACGAAAGCCGTCATCAGCAGCCGCTCGACGTGCGGGTTCTGGTTGGAGACGTGGAGCGTGTATTCGTCGTTGCCGCGGCTGTAGCTGCCGATCGCCACCCGCGGCTCGATCGCATTGGGAATCAGCCGGTTGTTGACCAGGTCGAGCCGCGTGACGTGAGCCGCCTTGGCGAAGGTCGCGTCGACCGCCGCCTTGTCGCCGAGCGTCCACTTGTAGCACTGGTTGTCGGCGGCCTCGTCGTGGACCGTGACGCTGCCCTGCTTTTTCGCCGCGTCGGCGACGCTCACCACGGCCGGCAGGACGTCGTAATCCACCAGCACCGCCTCGGCCGCATTGCGCGCCTGGTCTAGCGTCTCAGCCACCACCATCGCCACCTGGTCGCCGACGTAGCGCACCTTCTTGATTGCGAGAATCGGGTGCATCGGCTCCTTCATCGGGGTGCCGTCCGGGTTGTTGATCAGCCAGCCGCACGGCAGCCCGCCCATCTTTCCCTCGATGTCCTTGCCGCTGAAAATGCCGACCACCCCTGGCATCTTCAGCGCAGCCGAGATGTCCACGGAATTGACCGCGGCATGGGCGTGCGGGGAGCGCACGAAGACGGCGTACGTCTGGTTGGCCAGGTTGATGTCGTCGGTGTAGTTGCCCGCGCCGGTGAGGAAGCGGTAGTCCTCCTTGCGGCGGACTGCCTCGCCGATGTGCGGCAGGCTGGAGAAGTCGGATGCGCCCATGTCGTGCTCCTTAAGCGCTGGCCGTTGCGCCAGCCATGGCCTGGCCGCCCATCCGGACGGCCTTGACGATGTTCTGGTAGCCGGTGCAGCGGCACATGTTGCCGTCCAGCAGGGCGCGGATTTCCGGCTCGGAGGCGCCGGGGTGGTAAGTGCACAGGTCGACGGCGCTCATCACCATGCCGGGGGTGCAGAAGCCGCATTGCAGACCGTGGCACTCCTTGAAGGCCGCCTGCATCGGATGCATCGTCCCGTCGACGGCCGCCAGGCCTTCGATGGTGGTGACATCGGCGCCGATGTGCTGCGCGGCGAGCGTGTTGCAGGACTTGATGGCCCGCCCGTTGACCAGCACGGTGCAGGCACCGCATTGCGCCGTGTCGCAGCCGACATGGGTGCCCGTGAGGCGCAGGTTCTCGCGCAGAAGCTGGACCAGCAAGGTATTGGCAGGCACGTCGGCGCTGCGGGATTGTCCGTTGACGTTGAGTTGCACTTGCATTGCCGACCCCTTTCTGGAAGCGTCTGGATTGTTGGACCCGCATTGGCGCAGGGACCTAAGGCAAACCCTAGGTCGGGTTGAGGCGTGACAGGAAATTCTCAAAATGAAACAATAGGCCTTTGCGCCCGCCGCCGCCCACATCCCTTTCCCCATGCCTGCCAGCTTGCATTCCCCAGCCCAGCAGCGACTGGCGCAGATCGACCAGGTCCGCCGCGCCGTGATCCACGAAGGGCGCTCGGCCACCGCCATGCTGGTGGACCACCGGACCGACCGCAGCTGGATCGAACGCTCGTGGCGACGCTGCCTGGAAGCCGGCCAGCGGCCGGAACACGCGCTCGCTTTCGACGTCATTCCGGCCGAGGCCCGGCGGCGCAGCGAAGAAGCCAACCACACGCTGTTGACGGCGGCGGCGCCGGTGCTGGACAAACTCGGCCGGGCCATCGCCAACAGCCACTACTTCGCGATCCTCACCGATGAGCGAGGCGTCGTGATCGACGTCAGCGGACCGATCGACCACGGCGACCGCCGGGCGCGCCTGCTGACGCGGATCGGCGTCGACCTGTCGGAGCGCGCGGTCGGCACCAGCGCCATCGGCGCCGCGCTGGTGGAGCTGAAGCCGGTCTGGCTGCACCGCGGCGAGCACTTCTTCGACGACACGGCGACCTTCAGCTGCGCCGGCGCGCCGCTGTTCGGCCCCGACGGCCGGTGCGCCGGGATGCTCGACCTGACGGGCATCGATGCGCCGGAACGGCCCGAGCTGCAGCACCTGGTGGCGCAGTGGGCCCGCAGCATCGAAAACTCGATGGCGCTGGCGCGGCCGCATGCGCTGCTGTTGCGGCTCAACTGGCCCGGCTGCGGCCTTGGCGACGGTGGCGACGGCCTGGTCGGCCTCGATCGCGACGGCGGCGTGGTGTCGGTGAATACGGCGGCGCGGCAGATGGTGGCGCAGCTGGCTGTGGCGGGCATGCAGGTTCACTGCAGCGACCTGTTCGCGATGCCGTGGGAAATGTTGTTCGACGCCGCCCGGCGTAACCGGGCTGTGGAAGTGCCGTTGTGGTCGGGCCTGGTCTTGCAGGTGCTGGCGCAGTCGCCGGGCAGTGGCGACTGCGGCGCCGCCCGCCTCCCCGGTCACGACCCCCGGCTGCCGCTGCGCGACGTCGAATCCGCGCTGATCCGCAAGGCGGTCGACGAGTCGCACGGCAACGTCAAGGAAGCCGCCCGCATCCTGGGCATCAGCCGGGCGACGGTGTACCGGAAGCTGGGGCGGAAATAGGCAAGTTGATGACAAAAGGCACACTGCGACGTAGAATGCCGCGATGAAGCCTTTTCGGTGGGGCGAAGAAAAAAATGAATCGTTGAAATCTGGTCGTGGTGTGTCTTTCGAAAGCATCGTCGTGGCGGTTGAGTCCGACGGCTTGCTCGATATTCTCGAACACCCCAACAAGCCACGGTATCCGAATCAAAAGATCCTTGTCGTCTCGTTCGATGGCTACGTGTATCTGGTGCCCTTCATCGAGGAACAAGAACACTTTTTCCTGAAAACAGTCATCCCCAGTCGCAAGGCGACGAGGGACTATCTCCTGCAAGGTGATGCAAATGCAAAACGTTGATGCCTACGAACGCGAAATCCTGGCGGGCTTTGAGAAAGGGAAGCTCAAGTCTGTCGCGACGAAAGCCGAACTTGACAGGGTCCGCGCGGCAGCGCGAGCTACTACAGTGAAGGACCGCAGGGTCAACATTCGCCTGTCGTCGATCGACCTCAGTGACATCCAGGTCAAGGCGATGGAAGAAGGGATGCCGTACCAGACGCTGATTGCAAGCGTCCTGCACAAGTATGTCAGGGGGCGTCTTGTGGAAAGTGCGCGGCCCGTCGCCGACCGGCCGGAACAGTCTTCGCGCAAGCAGGCTGCCAAGTAGCGGTGCGTTGCCTGGTCAACCGCGATCCAGCGTTGACGCCAACATGACTTCCTGGCTGCGCCTTGGCCGCCCCTTGCCGACCTGGAAAAACTAAAAACGCTCGAGCGCGGCGATGCGACGCGGGCTTGGTGACTCGCGTGGTGCCGTGTGGCAGTGGGCAGGCTGGCCAGCACCTGTCTTCTTGTTGCACCGATGAAAGGCCCTGGAGGTCGATCCCGGCGAGATGACAACTATGCTCCCAAGGCGTATAGTTACGCATGCTCACGGTCGTTGAGACCCTTTTGTTTCAGAAGCAGTGGCCGCTTTACTGGAGCGAGGACGAGCGGGGTGAGTTCGCTGCGTACATTGCCGGCGATCCAGGCGCTGGGGATGTGGTGCGTGGATCGGGCGGCATCCGAAAAGTCCGTTGGAGTCGAGCTGGTTCTGGCAAGTCGGGCGGTGTTCGCATCATCTATTTCATTCGCACTGCCGAGAAAGAAGTTGTTCTTCTCACCCTGTATGCAAAGGCCAAGACGAACAACATGACAAGTGCAAAGCTGAAGGAAATTCGCCGTGCCCTCGAAAATTAAACCTCTCACTGATGCCCAGCTCCGTGCCTACGAGGCGAATCGCGATCTCGCGGCCGATCTGCTCGAATCCGTGCGGCAGATGAAGGCGGGAAAGACGCTGGTCGTTTCCTCTGCGGCAGTGGAAGCAAGAGAAAGGACGGGCCTGTCGCAATCGCAGTTCGCAGCGCTGCTTGGCGTGTCGGTTCGGACTCTGCAGGGGTGGGAGCAAGGGCGCAAGCAACCGAGCGGCGCAGCGCGAACGCTGCTCACCATCGCGCGCACCAATCCCAAGGCCTTGCTCGCTGTTGCGGGTCAATGACTTACTTCCCCGCATTCGAAAAAAACAGCTGCCGCCCGCCGATGCGGTAGCGCGCGATGACGTCCTGCCCCTGCGGCGACGTCAGCCAATCCACGAACTTCTGCGCTTCCGCCGCCTTCACTTGCGGATGGCGCGCCGGATTCACCACCATGACGCCGTACTGGTTGAACAAACGTTTGTCCCCTTCGACCAGCACCGCCAGGTCGGCGGTGTTCTTGAAGCTGAGCCAGGTGGCTCGGTCGGTCAGCACATAAGCGGCGGCGGACGCAGCCATGTTGAGCGCCTGTCCCATGCCGCAACCGCACTCGCGCAGGCCGCTGCCCCGGCTCGACGACAGGCCCGCGTCGCCCCAGTAGCGCAATTCGGCGGCGTGGGTGCCGCTGCGGTCGCCGCGCGAGATGAACGGCGCATTGGCGCCTGCGATCTTCGCCAGGGCAGCGACGATGTCCTTGCCGCCGACATGCGCCGGGTCGGCGCGCGGGCCGACCAGCACGAAGTCGTTGTACATCACCGGCCAGCGTTGCACACTGCCGCCCTCGGCCACGAATTTCTCTTCGGCCGCGGCGTCATGGACGAACAGCACGTCGGCGTCACCGCGCCGCGCAATGTCGATCGCCTGGCCGGTACCGACCGCCACCACCTTGACGCCGATGCCGGTGGCCCCGGTGAACCGCGGCAACAGCCATCCGAACAAGCCCGACTGCTCGGTCGACGTGGTCGACGCCACGGTGATCGAGTCGGCGGCGCGTGCGCCCGTCGCGAACAGGCCCAGCGCCAGCAGCGCGCCCCCGAGTCCGACGACGGCGGACAAGACACGCGAACGGTTCGACGGCTTCATCCCGACTCTCCCTTCACGAACAGGTCCGCTTCGTGCGACGTCTGGCGCAGCCGCGGACCATTGAAAAATTCCTGCACCGGCAAATCCGCCAGCAGCCGGCCGCGCTCCAGGTAGCACACGCGGGTGGCGAGGCGCTTGACCTGGCCCAGGTTGTGGCTGGCGAAGACCAGCGTCATGCCGGTGCCGGCGAATTCCCCAATCAACGCCTCGACCTCGTGCTTGGCATGCGGATCGAGACTGGCCGTGGGTTCGTCGAGCAGCAGCACATGCGGCTTCAGGCTCCACGCCCGAGCCAGCGCCAGCCGCTGCTGCTGCCCGCCCGACAAGGTGCGCGCCGGGCGCAGCGCGAGCTCGGCCAACCCGACGCGCGCCAGCGCCGCCAGTGCTTCCTCCTTCGCCTGCCGCCACGGCATGCCCCGGATCCGCAGACCGAGCGCCACGTTCGCCATCGCGCTGGCGCGCAGCATGTAGGGCCGCTGGAACAGCATCGCCTGGCGCATCGCGCCGTCGCGCCGCACCGATCCGCTGGTCGGGGGCACCAGCCCGTGCAGCACCCGCAGCAGCGTGCTCTTGCCGCAGCCGTTGGCGCCGATCAGCGCCAGCCGCTGGC
>JAYUHN010000280.1:0-4605 GCA_043766965.1 Ramlibacter sp.
GCATCTTCCGCCTGCCCCGGCGCAGGCAGCGTATGCACGGTCAGGCCGAGCGGCTGGTCATGCACGCGAGGACTTTCGGCGGGGTGCGATGAATTGGAACCAGACATAGAGGATTGCGATCAGCACGCCCAATGCAAACCACTGAAAGGCGTATCCGTAGTTTTTTTCGACGCCGCTGCCGGGTTCGGTCCAGTCGCGCAAGAGGCCCTCGGAACCCGGCCCTGTCTGCCGCACCGACAGCCCGGTCGATAGCGGCAGCCTGGTGCGGCCCCGGAACTCCGCCAGATCGAGATTTTGCCGGATCGCACCACTTTCCGGACCGGCGAACGCATAGAGCTTCGGCGGTGGCGGGACAATGAGGCCGCCGACCTCGACCGCGTCCGTCGGGGTCTGGATCGCCGGCAGCCGGTCGCGCTCGGAGAAGTTCCGTTGCACCCAGCCACGCTGCACCATCACCACCACCTCGCCGCCGTCGATGCGCAAGGGTGTGAGCACGTCGAAGCCGACTTTGCCCCGCATCTGCCGGTTGTCCAGGAACAAGGTCTGCCCGGCCACCCAGCGGCCCCGCAGCCGCACCGGACGCCAGAGCACATCGGCCTCATTCTTCACGGCAGCCAGTTCGCGCCCATCCAGCGCAGGAAGCGCCCTGCGCGCCGCCATGGCCGCATGCAGCGCGTTCTTCTGCGCCGCACGCGACAGCTGCCAGGCACCCAATGCAAGGCCCGCCGACACACCCAGGACGGCGGCAAGGGTGATGACCCAGAAGCGGTCGCTGCGGCGCGGCATCAACCGATAATCCGGTACATGAAGTACTTCGTCCTGCTTGCGTTCATCGCCATCATCGCCAGCCTGGCGTCGGCGCTGTTTTTCATGATGAAGGACGGACAGGGCGGCAAGCCCAAGAGCAGCAACATGGTCCGGGCCCTGGCGCTACGCGTCGGCCTGTCGGTGCTGCTGTTCGTCTGCATCCTCGTGGCCTGGAAGCTCGGCTACATCCAGCCGACCGGGATCCCCCTGAGCGGCTGACCGGCACCGGGCAGCGCCCGGCGACCCGACTACAGCCAGTACACCAGCGTGTAGAGGCCGAGCCAGACCACGTCCACGAAGTGCCAGTACCAGGCTGCCCCCTCGAACCCGAAATGGCGGTCCGGCGTGAAGTGGCCTTTGCTCAGCCGCAGCGTGATGAAGAACAGCATCAGCATGCCGACGATCACATGGAAGCCGTGAAAACCGGTCAGCATGAAGAAGGTCGAGCCATAAGCGCCGGACCGCAGCGTCAGGTTCAGTTCGGTGAACGCGTGGAAGTATTCATAGGCCTGCACGGCGACAAAGGTCGCGCCCAGCAGCACGGTGATCCACATGAAGGCGAGGGTCCGGCCGCGGTGGTTTTCCCGCAGCGCGTGGTGGGCGATGGTGAGCGTCACGCCCGAGGACAGCAGCAGCGCGGTGTTGATGGTCGGCAGCCAGAACGGCGTCATGGTCTGGAACGGCTCGATGATGCCGGCCGGGGACGCCGTGGTGCCCGGTGAGACCGACGGCCAGGCCGCCTTGAAATCGGGCCAGAGCAACGAGTTGTCGAGGCTGCCCAGCGCCGGCACCGAGTGGGAACGCATCCACCACAGCGCGGTAAAGAAGGCGCCGAAGAACATCACTTCGGAAAAGATGAACCAGCTCATGCTCCAGCGGAACGACAGGTCGACGCGATGGCTGTAACTGCCGCCCTCGCTTTCGCCGATCGCCTGGCGGAACCACTGGAACAGGACCACGAACAGCCACAGGAAGCCGAACAGGACCAGGTATTGGCCCCATTCTTCGCGGTTGATCCACTGGGCGGCGCCGAAGATGATCCAGAACAGCCCGAATGACGCCATCGCCGGATGGCGCGACGGCTCGGGCACGAAGTAGTAAGGCGCGGCGGCGGTTGTGCTTGAACTCATATCAACTCCTGTTTCGCTTAAGCATTCTTTGGTGCGGAGGCCTCATCACTGCACGACCCAATGGACCAGCGCGATCACCCCCAGCACCAGCAACACCGCCGCCACCAGGGCCGCCAGGATGACGTGCAGCGGATTCAGGCTGCCCAGGTCCTGCTGGAAGCCGCTGTTCTTGCGGATGCCAATGAAGGACCACGCTACCGCCTTGGCCGTGCCAAGCAGGGAGCTCATGTACGAGGCCCCAGCTGCAGTTGCGGCGCCGCCGCCGTCGGGGCCGGCTGCATGGTGTTGCCGACCTCAAAGAAGGTATAGGACAGCGTGATCGTGTTGACGTCCTTGGACAAGCGCGGATCGATCACGAACACCACCGGCCACTGCTTCTTCTCGCCCGGCTCCAGCGTGTACTGGTTAAAGCAGAAGCACTCGAGCTTGTTGAAATGCGCGGCGGCCTGGCTCGGCGCATAACTGGGGATAGCCTGCGCCGACATCCGGCGGTTCTGCACGTTCTGGAACTCATACATCACCGTCGCGATCTCGCCGGGATGCACCTGCAACGTCCGCTGCGCGGGCTTGAACTCCCAGGGGCCGCGGGCGTTGGCGTCGAATTCGACGGTGATGGTGCGCTTGAGGTCCACCTGCGAATTGGCGGGCAGCCGGACATCACGGCCGGCCGTGCCGCCGCCGGGCACCTGCCGCTCCGACAGCGACAGGATGTTGATGCCGGTCAGTTCGCAGATCTGCCGGTAGATCGGGATCAGCGCGTAACCGAAGGCAAACATGCCGGCCGTGACCACGACCAGCTTGCCGACCATCTTCAGATTCTGACGACGTACAGACATCGGGCCCTTAGCCGTGCGAGAGCAACGTCATCTTGACCATGAAGCCGATGAAAAATACGACGGCAATGGATGCCAGCACCAGCGCCATGCGCAGGTTCCGCTTCTTCTGTTCGGGTGTCATCGCGCTTGCGGCCTTAATGACCGGCGGCGCCGGCAATCGGCTCATGCCGCTCGGGCTGGACCCGGGCGTCCAGCACCCTGGTGGCGGTCGCGTCCAGCCGCGGCGGTGTCGTGAAGGTATGGAACGGAGCCGGCGACGGCACTTCCCACTCGAGACCTTCGGCGCCCTTGCCGTCGGGGTCGTTCCAGGGCCGCTGTGGCGCCGCCACGCCCTGGCCACGCATGCAGGGCAGTGCCACGAAGAAGAAGAAGTACACCTGCGACAGGCCGAACCCGAAAGCCCCGATCGACGCGAGCGCGTTGAAGTCGGCGAACTGCATCGGGTAATCCGCATACCGGCGCGGCATGCCGGCCAGGCCCAGGAAGTGCATCGGGAAGAAAGTGATGTTGAAGGTGATCAGCGAAGCCCAGAAGTGGAACTTGCCGCGCGCTTCGTTGTACATCACGCCCGACCACTTGGGGATCCAGTAGTAAAACCCTGCGAACATTCCGAACAGCGAGCCGGCGACCAGCACGTAGTGGAAGTGAGCCACGACGTAATAGGTGTCCTGCAGCAGCAGGTCGATCGGCGCCAGCGCCAGGATGAGGCCGGTGAAGCCGCCGATGGTGAACACGAAGATGAAACCCACAGCGAACAGCATCGGCGTCTCGAAGGTCAGCGAACCCTGCCACATGGTGGCGATCCAGTTGAAGATCTTCACCGCCGTCGGCACCGCGATCAGCATCGTGGTGTACATGAAGAACAGCTGGCCGGTCACCGGCATGCCGGTGGTGAACATGTGGTGGGCCCAGACGATGAACGACAGGATCGCGATCGACGAGGTGGCGTAGACCATCGATGCGTAGCCGAACAGGCGCTTGCGCGAGAAGGCGGGGACGACCTGGCTGATGATGCCGAAGGCCGGCAAAATCATGATGTAAACCTCGGGATGGCCGAAGAACCAGAAGATGTGCTGGTACATCACCGGGTCGCCGCCGCCGGCGGGATTGAAGAACGTGGTGCCGAAATGGCGGTCGGTCAGCGTCATCGTGATGGCCCCGGCCAGCACCGGCATCACCGCGATCAGCAGGTAGGCCGTGATCAGCCAGGTCCAGCAGAACATCGGCATCTTCATCAGCGACATGCCGGGCGCGCGCATGTTCAGGATGGTGACGATGATGTTGATCGAACCCATGATCGAAGAGGCGCCCAGGATGTGCATCGCGAAGATGCCGGCATCCATCGACGGGCCCATCTGCAGCGTCAGCGGCGCGTAGAGCGTCCAGCCGGCCGCGGGCGCCCCGCCCGGCATGAAGAACGAGCCGACCAGCATCAGCCCGGCCGGGATCAGCAGCCAGAAGCTGAAGTTGTTCATCCGCGCGAACGCCATGTCGGCAGCGCCGATCTGCAGCGGGACCATCCAGTTAGCGAAGCCGACGAAGGCCGGCATGATCGCGCCGAACACCATGATCAGGCCATGCATCGTGGTGAGCTGGTTGAACAGCTCGGGATTGAAGAACTGCAGGCCGGGCTGGAACAGCTCGGCGCGGATCAGCATCGCCAGGGCGCCGCCGATCATCAGCATCGTGAAGGAAAACAGCAGGTAGAGGGTC
Organism: Ramlibacter sp.; assembly: GCA_043766965.1. Lineage (GTDB taxonomy): Bacteria > Pseudomonadota > Gammaproteobacteria > Burkholderiales > Burkholderiaceae_C > Ramlibacter. The sequence goes on from JAYUHN010000280.1 coordinate 4,487, forward strand.
CCGATGTCCTTGTGGTTGGTCGCGTAGACCCAGCGCCGCCAGCCGGTGGGCGCGTGGTCGTGGTGACCGTCGTGGGCGTCGTGTTGGTGGTGGTCGAGAACGGCACTCATCGGAATTTC
>JAYUHN010000281.1:0-1663 GCA_043766965.1 Ramlibacter sp.
GATCGCGCCGCCGATCGACTGCATCACGCGAAAGCAGAACATGAGGCCCATCCCGTTGCCGCCTGAATCGGCGCGCGTCGTCACCGGCTCGCGAGTCAGGCGGGCCAGCAGGTCTCCATGGATGCCCGGTCCGTTGTCGGAGAAACGGATCCACGGCCGCACCGCCACACCTTGCGACGCTTCCCGGCCCAGCTCGATCCGCAATTTCGGGCCGGCCCGTCCGCGCAACACCAGCAACGCGTTCTTGGTGAGCGTGCACAGCACAAGGTACAGCAGGTCGCGCCGGCCCGGCAGCATGAAGTCGGCAGCCACGTCGTTGTCGACCCAGGTGCGCTCATCGCCTTCGAACGGGAATTCATCGAGCAGGCTGCCCACCAGGCCGGCCGCGCTGACCGAATGCGCGGGGGCGCCCGGATAGGCGTCGCGCGCCGACTGCACGAAGGTCGACACCAGGGATTGACAGTACAGCGCCCGCCGCTCGGCGCTTTGCAGGGCCGCGATCAACTGGCCCGGATGGTCTTCGAGGAACTGGACCGTGCCCGGTGGCGTGTCCGCCGTCGGGGGCTGGTGCCGCACCGCGACGGCATTGACGAAGCCGCGCACCGTTGCCAGCGGCGTGTTCAGCTCGTGCGCCAGGAATCCGAGGGTTTCCCGCAGCGCGGCCGCGCGGCTCTCGTTCATCGCGCGTTCGAACGCCTGGGCACGGTGCAGCGCGACGGCTTCCCGCAGCGCTTCGCGCGTCCCCGCGTCGTCCAGCGGTTTTTCCAGGATGCGCAGCACCTTGCCCTGATTGACCGCCGCGATGGCGACTTCCTTCTCCGCGTACGCAGTGGCGAGCAGCCGCACCAGGTGCCGGTAATCCTTCTGCACCGCCCGCAGCAGCTTGATCCCGTCCCGCTCGGGCATGCGGTAGTCGGTGACCAGGACCGCAAACTCGTGGCCGCGCTGCTCAAGCACCGACAGCGCCTCGGCGACGCTGGCGGCGGTGACGACCGTGAACTCGTCGGCGAAGGTACGGGAAAACCATTTGCGCGACGTCTGTTCGTCGTCGACGAACAGCACCGCGTGCGCTTCATGCGGCAACTCGCCCGCCATCGCCACTGTCACCGGCTAGCCCTTGACCGCAGCTTGCACAGTGGCGTAGTCCCGCAATGCCTGCTCGGTCTGTCCCGCCAGCGTCTTCAGTTCCGCCAGCCAGCCGGCCGGCGGCCACCGGTGCTCTTCCGCCATCGGCACATAGACCGCCCGCACGTGCTGGTACAGCCTCCGGGCGCCGGCCTCTCCGCTCATGCCGAGCAGGGAATGCATGGCGTCGCGGCTTGCCTGCAGGTCTGCCGCCGCCACGCTCAAATCCAGCCGATCGAGCAGCCGCGCCATCTCGGGCAGGTAGTCGGTGAGCAGTTCGTCGAGCATTCCGATGCGCCGGTAGCTTTCCAGCCGGTCGAGATTAAGGAGCAGCCCGTCGCCCGCAGGCTGGCCCGGATCTGCCAGGCGAACGGGGGGCGCCGGGCCCATGACCGGCACCGTGCCGCCCAGCAGCTGGTACAGCTTTTCGTACAACACGGCGGCTTCCACCGGCTTGGTCAGGAAATCGTTCATGCCCGCGGCTTGGGCGGCCTGCACCGTTGCATTGTCCGAGTGCGCCGTCAGTGCGACGATCGGC
>JAYUHN010000282.1:0-1661 GCA_043766965.1 Ramlibacter sp.
CAGACCTCTGACTTTTCGCCGCTGTTCTCCAAGGTCAAGGACTCGGGCGCGCAGTTCATGGTGGTTGTGCTGTCGCACGCTTCGAGCGACATCTTCGCCAAGCAATGGTACGACTCGCGTTTCCCGATGCCTTACGGCGGCATTGACGTGAAAAGCATGGATGGCGACTTCTGCGAGCGCATCGGCGGCAAGTCGGTCGGCGAGATGGCCGCCAACTTCGCTGTTCGGGCTCCGCTCACGCCCAAGACGATCCCGTTCTTCGACGAATTCCGCAAGCGCACCGGGCGCTCCCCGGTGTACACGGCTTTCGGTGCCAACGACGCGGTGTACATCTACGCCGAAGCCGTCAAGCGGGCCGGCAGCACCGACCCCAACGCGGTGATCAAGGAACTCGAGAAGACCAGCTACGTGGGCATCCCCGGCACCATCGAGTTCGACGACACGCACGACGTCAAGCCCGGCACGCCGACCTACAACGGACCGGCCCTGCTGCTGGCGCAATGGCGCGAGGGCTGCAAGCGCGAGGTCATCCATCCCAAGGCCCTGCGCACCGCGGAGTTCGTCTATCCGGCCTGGATCAAGAAGTAAGCCTTGCTTGAAATCCTGATCGTCGGCGCCGTCAGCAGCGCCATCTATGCGATGCTGGCCGTGGGGTTCACGCTGATCTTCGGCGTGGCCCGGATCCTGAACCTGGCCCACGGCACTTTCTATGCGCTGGGCGCCTATGGAGCCTATTTTTTCACCACGCACCTGAAGCTGCCGCTGCTGCCCGCCGCGTTGCTGGCGGTCGCCGTGGTGGCGGTCTTCGGCATCGTGGTCGAGCGGGTGCTGATCCGGCCGATGCGAACCTCTCAGCTGGCGGTGCTGATGATCACGCTCGCGGTGGCGCTGGTGGTCGAGCAGGCGCTGTTCCTGACCTTCGGCTCGGAGTACCGCAACGTGCCGGCCTTCATCGACACCAAGTTCACGATCGGCGGCGTCGACGTGGGCGGTGCCCGGCTGCTGGCGCTGGGTGTGGGCGTCGTGCTGATCGGGGCCCTGTGGCTGTTCATCCAGCGCACCCGGCTCGGCTCGGCCATCCTCGCCATTTCGCAGGATCCGCAGGCGGCGCAATACATGGGAATCCCGAGCGACCGCATCTTCGGGGTCGTGATGGGTATCTCGGCCGCGCTGGCGGCGGCGGCGGGCGTGCTCGCCGGTCCCTTCCTGACCGTGCAGCCAACGATGTGGCTGCTGCCGATCGTCAAGGCCTTCGCCATCGTCGTCGTGGGCGGCCTGGGCTCGATCCCGGGCAGCATCCTGGCGGCGCTGATGCTGGGCTATGCGGAGACCTTTGTCGGCTACATGATCTCGACGTCGTGGACCGAGATCGTCTCCGTGCTCGCCACACTGCTGATGCTGGTGTTCCGGCCGGCCGGCATCTTCGGCCGGCGCGCCGCTTTCTAGGTCCGTTGCGCCCATGTTCCGCCAGCCTGTCGACCTTGCCGGCGCCGCCGCCTTCATTGCCGTCATGGCCCTGCTGCCGCTGGTCTTCGGCGGCAACTACCTGATCGGCGTGCTCACCGTCAGCGTGATCTACGGCATCTGGGCCGTGACCTGGGACTTCATGTCGGGGCTGACCGGCCGCGAGAATTTCGGCCACAGCCTGTTCATCGGCGTGG
>JAYUHN010000283.1:0-4590 GCA_043766965.1 Ramlibacter sp.
GTGGCGGCAGCCAGGCGCACCACGTCCCACGCGTCCGCCACGCTCGATGAGCCACCCGTGGCGTTGATCCCGAGCTCGCGCGCGACCTTGCCCACCAGCCACCGGCTGGCCTTGACGCGGCCGAAGCCGTCTTCCACATCCGCTTCGCGTGGATGGAAGGGCAGGCCGGACACCAACATGAAGACATTGCCGTAAATGCTGTCCGCGCCGGCCTGTTCGATCCGGATCGCTTTCAACGGGACGTCAAGTTCTTCGGCTGCCAGCATCGGCAGCGCCGTATGCACTCCCTGGCCCATTTCGCTGCGCGGCATCGCCATGATCACGCTGCCGTCCGGCGCTATCTTGATCCAGCCGTTCAGGGCCACTTCGCCATGTTCCTGCAGCAGCAGCCTGGCGGAGCCGAGCCGGGAGCGCGCCGGCATCACGGCCCAGCCCACGAGCAGCGCGCCCGCGCCGCCCGCGGCGCTGAGCAACAGGGCCCGGCGCCTCATCCCTGCGCCTTGACGGACGCCGGGGCTGGCGCGGGCGCCGCGCGGCCGGTACCGGCGGCCCGATGGATCGCGGCGCGCACGCGTTGGTAGGTGCCGCAACGACACAGGTTGCTGATCGCGAGCTCGATGTCGGCGTCGGTTGGCTTTGGTTTCTTTTCGAGCAGGGCGGCCGCCGCCATCAGCATGCCGCTCTGGCAGTAGCCGCATTGCGGCACTTGCTCTGCGATCCACGCCAACTGCAGCGCGTGCGGTCTGGCGGCGGTGCCGAGTGCTTCGATGGTCTGGATCTGCCTGCCCGCCACGGACCCGACCGGGGTCACACACGACCGCACCGCCTGACCGTCCACGCGCACCGTGCAGGCACCGCACGCGGCCACGCCGCAGCCGTATTTCGTGCCGGTCAGGTTCAGCACGTCCCGCAGCACCCACAGCAATGGCATGGCGGGGTCGGCATCGACTCGCCGCGCCCTGCCGTTGATTCGCAATTCCATTCCGCCTCCGAGTCCGCCTCGATCCAAAACACTATAGCCAGCCTCAGCAGCGACCGATAGGCCGGCGTCGCAACGGCGCACCGGATAATCGCGTGCTCCATGGCACTCATTACACTTCTCGACGCGCAGCTTGCGTTCGGCCACGTGGCCTTGCTCGACCATGCTGATTTTTCCATCGAAACGGCCGAGCGTGTCGGCCTGATCGGGCGCAACGGCGCCGGCAAGTCGTCGATGCTCAAGATCCTGGCCGGCCTCGAAAAGCCGGACGACGGCACACTGCAACTGCAAACCGGCGTCCGCATCGCATACGTGGCGCAGGAGCCGCTGCTGGACCCGGAAGCAACCGTGTTCCAGGCGGCATGCGCCGGCGTCGCGAACGTCATTGCGTGGATCGAGGAATACACGCACGGCGAAGGCGACCTGCATGCGCTGCAGACCTCGATCGAACACCAGGACGGCTGGAACTGGGAGCAACGGGTGCAAGAAACCCTGCACCGCCTGCATCTCGACCAGGAGGCGGTGATCGCGACGCTGTCCGGAGGAACCAAAAAGCGGGTCGCGCTGGCGCAGGCCCTGGTCAGCCGTCCCGACGTGCTGCTGCTGGACGAGCCCACCAACCACCTGGACCTCGACTCCATCGAGTGGCTGGAAGACCTGCTGATCGACTTCAAGGGCAGTGCGGTGACGATCACCCACGACCGCACTTTCCTCGACCGGGTTGCCACCCGGATCGTCGAACTGGACCGCGGCCACCTGCTGTCCTATCCGGGCAACTTCAGCCAATACCAGGTGCTCAAGGAAGAACAGGCGGCGCAGGAAGCGGTGATCAGCGCCAAGGCCGACAAGCTGCTGGCGCAAGAGGAAATCTGGATCCGCAAAGGCGTCGAGGCACGGCGCACGCGCGCAGTCGCCCGCATCGGCCGGCTGGAAGCACTGCGCGCAAAAAGGTCGGCCCGCCGCGACGCGCTGGGCAGCGTCAAGCTCGACGTCGCGTCCGGCCAGAGCAGCGGCAAGATCGTGGCGGAGCTCACCGAGGTCGGCAAGGCGTTCGGCGCCAACGTGATCGTTCGCAACTTCAGCGCCACCATCCTGCGTGGCGACAAGGTCGGCTTGATCGGCCCGAACGGCGCCGGCAAGACGACGCTGCTCAAACTGATCTTGGGCGAGCTGCCACCCGACAGCGGAAAAATCCGCCAGGGCGCTAATTTGCAGGTGGCGTATTTCGACCAGATGCGCAATGCGCTCGACCTCGACGCCACGCTGGAAGATTTCATCAGCCCGGGCAGCGAATGGATCGAGATCGGCAGCCAGCGCAAACATGTCAAGAGCTACCTGGGCGATTTCCTGTTCTCGCCGGCGCGCTCCAATTCGCCGGTGCGATCGCTGTCGGGGGGCGAACGCAACCGCCTGCTGCTGGCGCGGCTGTTTGCGCGTCCGGCCAACGTGCTGGTGCTGGACGAGCCGACCAACGACCTCGATATCGATACGCTCGAACTGCTGGAGGACCTGCTGCAGAACTATGACGGCACCGTGTTCCTGGTCAGCCACGACCGCACTTTCCTGGACAACGTGGTCACCAGCACCATCGCCTTTGAAGGCGACGGCCGCTGGCGCGAATACGAAGGCGGCGTGCAGGACTGGCTGCTGCAGTCCCGACGCTCGCAGGCTTTCGCAGCGGCGCAGGATGCCGCTGCAGCGAAAAACATGCCGAAACCGGGCGTTGCAAACACTGCGGCGCCGGCCACGCCGGCGGCTGCGCCTGCAAGGAAGAAACTGAGTTTCAAGGAGCAACGCGAATTGCAGGCGCTGCCGGAACTGATCGGCGCGATGGAACGGGAACAGGCCGAAATCGCCGGTGAGCTTGCCGACGGCAGTTTGTATGCGCGCGAGCCGGAGCGTGCGACGGAACTGGGCGCGCGCAATGCGCGCATCGAGACTGAACTATTGCAGGCCCTGGAGCGGTGGGAGCGGCTCGGCTCCTAGCACTTGTCCTGCAACGGTTGGCGAAGAAGGCTGACCGCCGCAGTTGCCGGCGTTGGGCGGCCACCGTTACATTCAACGCAACCATGCCGCACACTTTTCCTGTCCCGCCGCCTGCGGGCCGTGGCTGGCCCTTCCTGTTGCGCCTGTTGTTCGCCACTTTGCTGGCGGCTTGCGTCCCGGGCTGTGCCAGCCTTCCGGCCAACGTGGCGCGTCCCGCTTCCACCGCCTACGACACGCCTGACGACACCGCGCTGGGCCGTCTGACGCAGCAGCGGCGCGCGCAATCGTCGGCACGCAGCGACTCGGGCTTCCGCCTGCTGGAAAGCGTTGACCTTGCATTCACCGGCCGCCTCGCGCTGATCGAAGGCGCGCAGAAGACGCTCGACCTGCAGTATTACGCGGTCCATGCGGACACCACCACCGAACAGTTGCTCGAGCGGATTCGCGCCGCGGCCGAACGGGGTGTTCGGGTTCGCATCCTGCTGGACGACTTCAATACCGTCGGCGGCGACGCGCAGGTGTTGCGGCTTGCTTTCCTGAAAAACATCGAGCTGCGGCTGTTCAACCCGTTACCTGGATCTCGCGCCTCGCTGATGGGCCGGATCTTCACTTCGCTTTCCGACGTGGGGCGGATCCAGAAGCGGATGCACAACAAGCTGTTCATCGCGGACAACGCTTGGGGCATCGCAGGCGGTCGCAACCTGGGCGATGCCTACTTTGGCCGCGGCGCGGAGAGCAACTTCGTCGACCTCGATGTCCTTGCGACCGGGCGCATCGTGCGCGACATGTCCGCCAGCTTCGACAGCTACTGGAACGACGAGCTCGCCTATCCGGTGGAAGCCTTGCTGAAGCGCGAAGACCTCGATCGGCTGCGCGAGCCCCCGGTGAGTGCCCCTGACCCCGGCGATACCCTGCGCTTGCCGCTGTCTTCCGCGGCGGCGGCGACGGTCACCAACACCGCTTCGGTGCTGCCCGATGTCATCACCACCGCGGTGCAGGAGCTCCGGCTGGACCTGCAGCAGGTCACCCTGACCTGGGCCCCCGCCGCGCTGCTGGTCGACAAGCCCGGCAAGGTGGCGCCGGACGACGATGAAGTCGAGGCCGGCGACACCGTGGTCGATGGCCTGTCGGCATTGATGGCCCAGACCCGACAGGACCTGCTGATCGTGTCGCCCTACTTCGTCCCCGGTGAGTCGATGATGAAGGTGTTCTCGGACCTGCGAAAGCGCGGTGTGCGCATCCGCGTCCTGACCAACTCGCTCGCGTCCAATGACGCACCGGCTGCACACGCCGGTTACGCGCGCTACCGCAAGCAGCTGCTCGCGATCGGCGTCGAGCTGCACGAGATGCGCGCGGAACAGGAAGGCCACGCCGGCGGCCTGGGCTCCGGCATCAACAGCAGGGCGGCCCAATCCAGTGGGCCGTTCGGCTCCGGAAACGGGGTCGGCGGCTCCAAGGCCTCGACCGGGCGTGCCAGCCTTCACAGCAAGGCCGTCGTGATCGACCAGCGGCTGGCCGTGATCGGCTCCATGAACCTCGACCTGCGCTCGAAGCTGCAGAACAGCGAGGTTGCGCTGGTGATCCGCAGCCAGCCGCTGGCGCGGGAAGCGATCCGGCTGGTGGAG
>JAYUHN010000284.1:0-1655 GCA_043766965.1 Ramlibacter sp.
CCGATCTTTTCGGCGCTCGCCCCCGGGGTGGGGTCGGTCGCTCGGACTCCTGGTAGAAGCGCCGGCTCGGGCACCGCGGAAGAAGGTTTCCTGCATTGCGGGCCGCACGGCGCCGGCCATTTCGTCAAGATGGTGCACAACGGGATCGAGTACGGTGTGATGGCGGCGTATGCGGAGGGCCTGAGCATTCTTCGCAATGCCGATGTCGGCAATCGGCCGCGCGCGCTGGATGCCGAGACCACACCGCTGCGCGAACCCGAGTTCTACCGGTACGACATGAACCTGCCGGAGATCGCCGAGGTCTGGCGCCGCGGCAGCGTGATCAGTTCCTGGTTGCTGGATCTGACCGCCGCCGCCCTGCAGAAAGACCCCGACCTCAAGTCATACAGCGGCCGCGTTTCCGACTCCGGCGAGGGCCGCTGGACCATCCAGGCCGGCATCGATGAAGCGGTGCCGATGAATGTGCTCAGCGCCGCGCTGTACCAACGCTTCATGTCGCGTGGCGAAGCCGATTTTTCCGGCAAAGTCCTGTCCGCGATGCGGCACGAGTTCGGCGGCCACATTGAGAAGCCGGTCGCATGACCGAGCCGCATGCCGTCGTGTTCCTGCTCGACGTGGACAACACACTGCTCGACAACGATCGCATCATCGCCGACCTGCGGCTGCACCTGGAGCGCGAATTCGGTGCCGCGAGTGCCGGTCGCTATTGGACAATATTCGAAGAGCTGCGCAGCGAGCTGGGCTATGTCGATTACCTCGGAGCCTTGCAACGGTATCGGTCCGCCTCCGAGCTGCGGCCGGGCGACGACTCGCGCCTGCTGCAAATGTCGTCCTTCCTGGTCGACTATCCCTTCGCCGACCGGCTTTATCCGCGCGCCCTGAACGTCATCCAGCGGCTGAATCACTCCGGGCCCACAGTGATCCTCTCCGATGGCGACGTCGTCTTCCAGCCGCGAAAGGTTCAGCGCTCAGGCCTCTGGGACGCCGTTGCCGGCCGGGTGCTCATCTACATCCACAAGGAACAGATGCTCGATACGGTTCAGAACCACTTTCCGGCGCGGCACTACGTGATGGTTGACGACAAGTTGCGCATTCTGGCTGCCATGAAAGAGTCCATGCGGGAGCGGCTGACCACCGTCTTTCCACGACAGGGTCACTACGCCATGGACTCTGCCAACGTCGCCCGCTATCCGGCCGCGGACATCAGCATCCCCAGCATCGGCGACCTGCTCGATGTCGACTCTCGCTTGCTGCTGGGGCGGCATTCCGGCGTTCCGCCGTTGGAGAAATCATGAATTCCAACACCCGCGGGTTGCACGACATGGGCCAGCGCATCTGGCTCGACAACATTACCCGGCAGTTGTTGCAAAGCGGCACGCTTGCGCGCTATATCTCGGACTTGTCGGTGACTGGTCTGACCTCCAACCCGACCATCTTCGAGCATGCGATCGGCAGCGGCGATTCCTACGATGAGGCGATCGCGCGGGGCGCGGCCCTGGGCCTTGGCGACGAGGACCTGTTCTTCGAATTGGCGCTGCAGGACCTGACGCAGGCCGCCGACCTGTTCCGGCCTATCTTCGATTCGACCGGGGGCGTTGACGGCTGGGTGTCGCTCGAGGTGTCGCCGCTCCTGGCAAACGACAGCACGACGACGA
>JAYUHN010000285.1:0-1653 GCA_043766965.1 Ramlibacter sp.
GCCGACGGTACGACCAACTGCTCCGTCCGCACTTTATCCATCACCGCGCGTGCCAACGGATGCTCGCTCGTCTGCTGCAACGCTGCCGACAGCGACAGCACGGCGTCCCTCGTGCCGCCCGCAGCCGGCAAGACAGCGACCAGCGACGGTCGGCCTTCGGTCAGCGTGCCGGTCTTGTCGAACGCGACGGTGGTCACGGCGTGGGCGACCTCCAACGCCTCGGCATCCTTGATCAAGATGCCGTGCTGGGCTGCGATGCCTGTGCCCGCCATGATGGCCGTGGGCGTGGCCAGCCCCAGGGCACACGGACAGGCGATGACGAGCACGGCGACAGCGTTGATGACGGCGTGCGCCCAGTCTCCTGTCGCTATCACCCAGCCCACCAGCGTGACCAGCGCGATGGCGAGCACGACGGGCACGAACACGGCGCTGACGCGGTCCACCACACGCTGGATGGGCGCCTTGGCCGCTTGGGCGGATTCGACCATCCGGATGATGCGCGCGAGCGTGGTCTCAGTCCCCACCGCAAGTGTCTTGACCGTCAGCGCGCCCTGCGCGTTGATAGCGCCGCCAGTAACCTTGTCGCCGACCACCTTGATGACCGGGAGGCTCTCACCGGTGATCAGCGATTCATCGACGTGGCTGCGGCCTTCGGTCACTTCACCATCGACGGCAATGCGCTCGCCGGGTCGAACGAAAACTTGGTCTCCCAGGACCACTTTGTCGATGGTGACCTCGATCTCGACACCATCGCGACGCACGCGTGCAGTCGCCGGGCGCAGGGCGTTCAGCGCCCGAATGGCATCCGTCGTCTGCCGCTTGGCGCGACCTTCCAACCACTTGCCTAATCTGACCAGTGTGATGACGGTCGCACCCGCCTCGAAGTACAGGTGTGGGCTGCCGTGGTCCAGGTGCTGGAACAGCAGATAGACCGACAAGACGTAAGCGGCCGACGTTCCGAGCGCGACCAGCAAGTCCATGTTGCCGGCGCCAGCGCGAACGGCCTTCCAGCCCGCGCGGTAGAAGCGCCAACCGAGCCCGAACTGCATCGACGTCGCGAACGCAAGTTGAACCCACGGACCCAACATCCAGTCGATCCCGATCAGCTGCAGCATCATCGGCGCGAGCAGCGGAAAGGTCAGCGCTGCCCCCAAGGCAACAGGCCACCAGTCAGGAAGTTGCTTCGCCTCCTGGGGATGAGCGCTCTGAACATCCGTGGCGCCATAGCCGGCTTTCTCCACCGCACTTTTGAGACCCGACGCCGGCACCGTCGACAAGGCCTGGACCGTCGCGCGCTCTGTGGCCAGATTCACCGAGGCCGAAAACACACCGGGCACCTTCAAGAGCGCCTTCTCGACGCGGGCCGCGCAGGACGCGCAAGTCATGCCTTCGACCTGAAGGGCAAGCTCGTCTACCGCAACGTCGTAGCCAGCTTTGCGAACCGCAGCAGCGAGCGCTTCTGCGTTCACTGAAGGACTGACACTGACAAATGCCTGCTCCGTGGCCAGGTTGACACTGGCGTCCAGCACGCCCGGTATCGACTTCAACGACTTCTCTACGCGCAGGACACAGCTCGCGCAGGTCATGCCGGTGACTTGGAGCTTGAGGCCGCCCGGATTGCCGGACGCAGTGATGGCGGAATTCATGATGGGC
>JAYUHN010000286.1:0-4569 GCA_043766965.1 Ramlibacter sp.
CACGATGAATTCCTGGTGTGGTCCGTGGCCGGCGCCGCCGGCCTGCTGGGACTGGCCACGGTGGCCAATGTCCTCGAGCTCGCGCTCGACCTCGAAACCGCCTGATCCAATTTGCGCTCGCGGCCGTGCGCGCTTGCGCGCTTTCGCTTGCCTACTCGCTTCACTGCACAGTCACCCAGGAGTTATCAGATGGCCCAGCCCCGCCCGGAGACCCAGCGCAAAGCCAAGGCGGGAGACAGCGCAGCCGCCAAGGTCAAGCAACTGGAGTCCCTCAGCCAGGGGCCGGACAGCCAGCTGACCACCAACCAGGGCGTCTCGATCCCCGACAACCACAACTCGCTGAAGGCGGGCCTGCGCGGGCCGACGCTGCTGGAAGACTTCATCCTGCGCGAGAAGATCACCCACTTCGACCATGAGCGCATTCCCGAGCGCGTGGTGCACGCGCGCGGCGCCGGCGCGCACGGCTACTTCGAGCTGTACCGCTCGCTGTCCGAATACACGCGCGCCGATTTCCTGCAGGAGGTGGGAGCGCGCACGCCGGTGTTCGTGCGCTTCTCGACGGTGGCGGGCTCGCGCGGTTCGTCCGACACGGTGCGCGACGTCCGCGGCTTCGCGGTGAAGTTCTACACCCGCGAAGGCAACTACGACCTGGTGGGCAACAACATGCCAGTGTTCTTCGTGCAGGACGCGATGAAGTTTCCGGACCTTGTCCATGCGGTCAAACCGGAGCCGCACAACGAAATGCCGCAGGCTGCCAGCGCGCACGACACCTTTTGGGATTTCGCCTCGCTGATGCCCGAGACCACCCACATGCTGATGTGGGTGATGTCGGACCGCGCCATCCCGCGCAGCTTCCGGATGATGGAAGGCTTCGGCGTCCACACCTTTCGCTTCGTCAATGCCCGCGGCGTCGCGCACTTCGTCAAGTTCCACTGGAAGCCGAAGCTGGGCAAGCACGCGCTGGTCTGGGACGAGGCGCAGAAGATCGCCGGCAAGGACCCGGACTTTCACCGGCGCGACCTCTGGGAGGCGATCGACCAGGGCAACTTCCCCGAATGGGAGCTGGGGCTGCAGTTGGTCGAAGAAAGCAAGGCCCAGGCGCTGGGCTTCGACCTGCTGGACCCGACCAAGCTGATCCCGGAAGACATGGTGCCGGTGCAGCTGGTGGGGAAGATGGTGCTGAACCGCAACGTCGACAACTTTTTCTCCGAGACCGAGCAGGTGGCTTTCCATCCGGGCCACGTCGTGCCCGGCATCGACTTCAGCAACGATCCGCTGTTGCAGGGGCGGCTGTTTTCGTACACGGATACCCAGTTGTCCCGCCTCGGCGGCCCCAACTTCCACGAGCTGCCGATCAACCGGGGCGTCTGTCCGTTCCACAATTTCCAGCGCGACGGTATGCACCGGATGACGATCAACCAGGGGCAGGTGGCGTATGAGCCAAACACCTTGGCGACGGGCTCCGAGCAGCGGGTCGACGGCGGCACCGGCGGCTTCCAGAGCCAGCCGCAAGAGCTGGAATCGCCCAAGATCCGCCGCCGCAGCGCGTCGTTCGACGACCACTACACCCAGGCGACGTTGTTCTGGAACAGCCAGAGTCCGGCGGAAAAGGAACACATCATCGCGGCCTTCCAGTTCGAGCTGTCGAAGGTGCAACTGCCTGCGATCCGGCAGCGCGTGGCCGACAATCTTGCGCATGTGGACCCCAAGCTGGCGCGCAAGGTCGCCGAGCCGCTGGGCATCGGGGCCCCGGACGCCAGGGCCGCGGCCGGCCGCGCGGGCTTTCGCGATGCGCGTTTCAAGCTCCCGATCGAAGCGTCGGCCACGCTCAGCATGGAAACGACGGGAGGCAGCATCCACACCCGCAAGATCGCCGTGCTGGTTGCCGACGGCGTTGAGACCGGGGCGATGAAGATCGTGCAGACGGCACTGGCCGACGCCGGCGCCATCTGCAAGGTGGTCGGGCCGCATCTCGGCTTCGTGTCCACGTCGTCGGGCCAGCAGCTGGCGGTGGATTTCACCTATTCGAACATGCCGTCGGTGATGTTCGACGCGGTGCTCGTGCCCAGCGGAGCGATCAGCGCCAGGACACTGGCGCAGACCGGCGAGGCCGTGCATTTCGTGCTCGAAGCATTCAAGCACTACAAGACCATCTGCGTGATCGGGGAAGGCGCGGAGCTGCTGCGCACGCTCGGGATCGCGGCGACGGGTCCGGACACGCCGGCGGTCGCCGGCGTGCTGGTGGGCAAAAGCGATCCCACCGCACGGGTGCAACTCGGCCTGGATTTCGTGGCGGCCATCGGCAAGCATCGGCACTGGACGCGCGCCAGCGTCGAGTCGGTCCCCGCCTGAGTTCAATGCGCGCTGGTGCATGAATTCCAGGGTGCGACTGGCTTCGTTGCGGGCGGCGATCGTCGATCTCGACGGAACGATGATCGATACGCTGGGCGACTTCGAGGTGGCGCTGAACCGCATGCTGCAGGAGCTGGGCCTGCCGGCCATCGAGCGTCCTACGATCGGGCGGTTGGTGGGCAAGGGCTCTGAGCACCTGGTGCGCTCCGTCCTGGCGCGCGCAGGTGCGCCCGCGCAAACGTACGACGCGGCATGGGTCGCCTACCAGCGTCATTACCTGGAAGTCAACGGCCTGCATTCCGTGGTCTATCCGGGGGTGGTAGAGGGCCTGTCCTGGCTGCAAGCCCGCGGGCTGCGGCTGGCCTGCCTGACCAACAAGCCGACCAGCTTCGCGTTGCCATTGCTGGCTGCCAAGGGGCTGGACGGTTACTTCAGCGTGGTGTTCGGCGGCGATGCGTTCGAGCGCAAGAAGCCCGATCCCATGCCGCTGGTCAAAACCTGCGAGGCCGTGTCGTCGGCGCCCGGGCAGACGCTGATGCTCGGCGACTCGAGCAACGACGCCGCAGCGGCGCGCGCGGCCGGCTGCCCGGTGCTGCTGGTCACTTATGGCTACAACCATGGCGAACCGGTGCGCAGCGTCGACGCCGACGGCTACCTCGATTCCCTTGCCGACCTGAAGGCGCTGCTGTAGTCGCGCCGGCGGCCTTTGCTACACTGACCGTCATGTTCATTCACCGATTCCACAGCACAGGTCTAAGCGGCCGGGGAGCCTGGCCCTGGCGCCGGTCCTCGCTCGTGCGCGGCTGAAAGGCACGCGCCGGCCGGTGCCCCGCGCCACGTCCTGACGACGGGGCGATTTGTGTGAATGAACCGCGGCTACGCTTGCCGCGGAGCTAGTGGAGGCTCATCCCTTGATCACCGAACTCGAATTCAAAAGCCTTGCCTTGCAGGGCTACAACCGCATCCCGCTGATGGCGGAGGCATTCGCCGACCTCGAAACGCCGTTGTCGCTATACCTGAAGCTGGCGCATTCGCGCGACGGCGGCAAGTTCAGCTTCCTGCTCGAATCGGTCGTGGGCGGGGAGCGCTTCGGGCGCTACAGCTTCATCGGCTTGCCGGCCCGCACGCTGCTGCGCGCCAGCGGGTTCGGCGCCGATGCCTTCACCGAGGTGGTCAAGGATGGCGTCGTGGTCGAGGCGGCGCTCGGCAACCCCCTGCAATTCGTCGCCGATTACCAGAAGCGCTTCAAGGTCGCCTTGCGGCCCGGACTGCCGCGCTTTTGCGGCGGCCTCGCGGGGTACTTCGGTTACGACACGGTGCGCCACATCGAAAACAAGCTGGAACGCTCCTGTCCCCCGGATTCGCTGGGCTGCCCGGACATCCTGCTGCTGCAGTGCGAAGAGCTGGCCGTGATCGACAACCTCTCGGGCAAGCTGTACCTGATGGTCTATGCGGACCCGTCTCAAGGCGAGGCCTATGCCAACGCCAAGAAACGCCTGCGCGAACTGCGCGAGATGCTGAAGTACTCGGTCAGCGCCCCGGTGGTCGCGCAGACCCAGACCTTCCCCGTGCAGCGCGAATTCGCCAAGGCCGATTACCTGAAGGCGGTGCAGGAGGCGAAGCAGCTGATTGAAGCCGGCGATTTCATGCAGGTGCAGATCGGCCAGCGGATCAAGAAGCGCTACACCGAGTCGCCGCTCTCGCTGTACCGTGCCTTGCGCTCCCTGAACCCGAGTCCCTACATGTACTACTACCACTTCGGCGAGTTTCATGTGGTGGGGGCATCGCCGGAAATCCTGGTGCGCCAGGAGCAGACCCCCGAAGGGCAAAAGATCACCATCCGGCCGCTCGCGGGCACCCGGCCACGCGGAGCGACACCGGAGCAGGACAAGGCGATCGAGCAGGAGTTGATCTCCGATCCGAAAGAGCGGGCCGAGCATGTGATGCTGATCGACCTCGCGCGCAATGACATCGGCCGCATTGCCAGGACCGGAACGGTACGGGTGACAGAGGCCTTCGCCGTCGAACGCTACAGCCACGTGATGCACATCGTCAGCAATGTGGAAGGTTTGCTGAAACCCGGCACCAGCAATCTGGACGTGCTGCGTGCCACCTTCCCCGCCGGCACGCGGGCGCGCTCGGCCACGCCGGAGCAAGACCGCGCGCTCGAGCAGGAGCTGCTGGCCGACCCGAAGGAGCGCGCCGAGCACCTGATGC
>JAYUHN010000287.1:0-1647 GCA_043766965.1 Ramlibacter sp.
CAATTCCAGCTCTGGCATGGGCAGTTCGAGCGGCATGAGTTCGAGCGGCATGGGCAACGGCTCCAGCTCCAGTTCCACCATGGGCGCGTCGGGCACGACGGACATGAGTGATACCACCGGCACAGGCCGCTCCGGGCGCCGCGGCGCGCGCGCCGACCGCAACTGATGCACTGATCCAGGCCCTTCGGCACGTGCCGGGGGGCTGTTTCGAAGCTCATGACCAACCCAGAACAAAAACACGCTTCGACCACCGACCGGGACGATTTCTGGTCCGCGCTCTGCACCGGCATCCTGATCGGCACGGCGGCGCTTGCGATCGTCCTGCCGGCCGCGCTCTACTGGAAGCGGCCGGTCCCCACTACATTTCCGCAGGCAGCCTCGCAGCTTGCAATTCCTCCCAGCCAGGCATCCCAGGCGCGGCCTCCCGCCGAGCCGACGTTGCGGCTCGCGACCTTCGGCAAGAACAAGCCAACCGACGCTGTGCGTTTGGTCGCCAACTGGAGCGTCTACAGCGGCGACCACCAGAAGATGGCGTTCGTGATCGTCGACAAGAAAGACGCCCGCGTCTGGGTCTTCGACCCTGCCGGCCACCTGATCGCGAATTCGCCTGCGTTGCTCGGCGCTGCCATCGGCGACGACAGTGTTCCCGGCATCGGCGACAAACCGCTTTCGCAGGTGCGACCGGAGGAAAAGACCACGCCCGCCGGCCGCTTCATCGCCGAACCGGGAAACAACCTCAGCGGTGAAGACGTCGTGTGGGTCAGCTATGACCTGGCCGTGTCCATGCATCGCGTGCGTCCCCTGGTCAAGGCTGAACGCCGCCTCGAGCGCCTCGCTTCGCCGACTCCGGACGACAACCGGATCTCGTTCGGCTGCATCAACCTGCCGCCCGCGTTCTACGAGAAGGTGCTCAGTCCGGCGGTGAACAGTCATGGCGCCGTCGTCTACGTGTTGCCTGAGACACGCAGCGCGGCAGAGGTCTTTGGCGCATACAACGTTCCCCCGCTTACCAACGTCGCGCAGCGTTGATCACCGGAGAACGACAGCGTCTTACACCAGAGATCGGTGTGGACTGACTTTCCCGTCTTGCGCCCCACCTATCGTCGGCATAGCTGGCGCACGCCGGCTGCGATCAATCAACTGAACCAAGGAATCACCATGTCTACATCGAGACAAATCAAGGGCCTGCTCGCAGGCGTAGCCGCCATCGCTGTCATCGGGACGGCCATGGCACAGGGCAACCCGCCCAACCCGGCTAAGAGCGCCCCAGTCGGCGCGGGCCAGCAAAGTACGCAGAAAACCCCGATGGGCGAGACCGGCACGCCGGGCGGAAACGCAACGAGCGGTTCCAGCTCCACGGGCAGCAGCATGGGTTCGACCAGCAACAGCGGCAGCACCGGATCCACCAGCAGCATGGGTGCGACCGGCGGCAGCTCGATGGGCGCCAGCAGCTCCGGCGACGCCACGATGGCGGCATCCAGCGACGGCAGCCGCAGTTCCAAGCGCCGCATGCGCGCAGACCGCAACTGAAAACCAATCTCGCTGTCACAAGAAAAAACCGGGCCACGCGCCCGTTTTTTTTTGCAGGTTGCAGCCGGGCCCGCTGGACAATGTTCTGACGATTCGCTAACGGCGCGGAGGTCCGAT
>JAYUHN010000288.1:0-1643 GCA_043766965.1 Ramlibacter sp.
GCGGCTCCGGCGCCCGAAGGCACGAATACGAAAAGCGCGTCGGGCTTGGCGTCGCGCACCTTCTGCAGGAATGGCGCGAAGTCGGGGCCGCGCAGCGGAACGCGCAAGGCCTCGGTGACCTGGCCTCCATTGAACTGGAGCCGCTCCTTGAAATACTTTTCCGCGTCGATCCCGGGGCCGTAATCGGACACCAGCGTGACGACCTTCCTGATGCCGTTCTTCGGCGCCCAGTCCGCCAGCGCGACCGACACCTGCGGCAGCGTGAAGCTGGTGCGCACGATGTACGGCGATGCCTGGGTGATGCTGGAAGTGGCAGCGGCCATCACCACTTGGGGAGTCCTTGACTGAGTCGCGATCGGTGCAGTGGCGGTTGCGGAGGGCGTGATGCCGAAGCCGGCCAGCACGTTGACCTTGTCGTTCACCACAAGTTCCTGCGCCAGCCGGCGGGTCACGTCGGGCAGGCTGGTGTCGTCTTTCAGGATCAGCTGGATTTTCTTGCCGGCCACCATGTCGCCGTTTTGCGCCATGTACAGCCTGGCGGCCGCTTCGATCTGGCGTCCTGTGCTGGCCTGCTGGCCGGTCATTGGCAGGATCAGGCCGATCTTGAAGCTGCTCTCCTGCGCCATGGCAGAGCTGCCCACAAGCACTGCGGAAACGGCAACAGCGGCGTTGAGAAAGCTTCTTTTCTGCATGGTCGTATCCTGGATCGAGGGGCAGGTTGGACTCTATCATCGGCCTTTCCGACCGCCCAGGAGAAATCCTTTGAGCCAACTTCCCGCGCGCTACGACCATGTCGGCAGCTTCCTTCGCCCGAAATTCCTGCTCGAGGCACGCGAGCAGAAGGCCAGGGGCCAGATCACGCCGCAGCAGCTTCGCGTAGTGGAAGACAGGGCCATCACCGAGATCGTCCAGTTCCAGCAATCCGTCGGCCTGAAAAGCATCACCGACGGCGAGTTCCGCCGCACCTATTTCCACATCGATTTTCTGGAACAGCTCGGTGGCGTCAAGACCGATATCCCGGTCACGGTGCGCAAGCCCGACGGCAGCGAAGAACTCGCCCCGCCAGTGATCCGGGTGATCGACAAGGTGCGCCACGCCAAGGACATCCAGCTGGCGGACTTTCAGTACCTCAAGAGCCAGGTGGCGGCGGGCCGGGAGCGGGGATGCGTGCCCAAGGTGACGATCCCGTCCCCCACCATGCTGCACTTCCGCGGTGGCCGCGCCGGCATCAGCCGCGAGGCCTATCCCGAACTCGAACCCGTGTTCTATGACGACGTCGCCAAGGCCTACGGCGACGAGTTGCGCTCGCTTGCCTCCGCCGGCTGCAGCTACGTCCAGATGGACGACACCAACCTGGCCTACCTGTGTGACGACCGGATGCGCGAAGCGGCGCGCCAGCGCGGCGACGACCCCAACGAGCTGCCGCACCGCTACGCGCAGTTCATCAACAAGGTGGTGGCGCAGAAGCCCGCCGGCATGTTGCTCGCGATGCACCTGTGCCGCGGCAACTTCAAGAGCACCCATGCCGCTGCCGGCAACTACGAGCCTGTGGCCGAAGCCTTGCTGAAGGAAATGGACCTGGACGCCTACTTCATGGAATACGACGACGCCCGCTCCGGCGATTTCAAGCCGCTGCGCTACCT
>JAYUHN010000289.1:0-4555 GCA_043766965.1 Ramlibacter sp.
TCACCGAAGGACATGAAGCGATTCGTGTTGACGGGTAGCGAGGACGTCGTGACCGCCAAGGCGCTTGATCGACTCACGCTCATCCCGGCCAACAGCATACTGGTCGTCGTTCGCTCGGGAATACTCTCTCGCACATTGCCAGTGGCGATCAATACGGTGCCGGTGACGATCAATCAGGACCTGCGCGCGTTCGTCCCGTCGCGTTCCGTTGCGCCTCGGTATGTTGCGCGGCAGCTCATCGCTAACGAGCGCGAAATTCTGGATCGGTGCGCGAAGGATGGAACGACTGTCGCAAGCATCGAAGGACCAGCGCTGGCAAGCTATCCGTTTGCTATTGCGCCCGCCGCCGAACAAGCCCGCATCGTTGACAAACTCGAAGAACTGCTGTCCGACCTCGATGCTGGCGTGGCTGAACTGAAGGCCGCGCAGAAGAAGCTCGCGCAATATCGCCAGTCGCTGCTCAAGTCCGCCGTGGAAGGCCGGCTCACCGAAGCCTGGCGCGCGCAGCACGGCGAGCCCGAGGAGAGCGGCGCGCAACTGCTGGCGCGCATCCTGCGCGAGCGCCGCGCGCGCTGGGAAGCGAAGCAGCTTGTCAAGTTCGAGGCTCTTGGCAAAACTCCGATCAAGGGCTGGCAAGACGTGTACGAAGAGCCGGCGATCGTCGATACGAAGGCGTTGCCAAAACTGCCGCAGGGTTGGGTCTGGGCGCGTGCGGAGCAGCTCTGCGACTTCATCACCAAGGGAACTACGCCACCCAAGGGGCTCGACGGCGGTTCAAGCAAGGCGGTTCCTTTTCTGCGGGTTACGAACCTCACATCGGACGGCACGCTGAATCTCGACGACAAGGTGTTTGTGTCCGAGCACATCCATCGCAGCGTCCTGGCGCGGTCTGTGGTCTATCCGGGCGATGTCTTGATGAACATCGTCGGCCCGCCGCTCGGGCAGGTCTCGGTTGTTCCGCCGACGTTCGCAGAATGGAACATCAACCAGGCAATTGCGATCTTTCGGGCGGTGAATGGCGTGTCCTCGCGATTCATGTCGCTTTGCCTGCTATCGGCCCCGGCTCAGGCATGGCTGGCGGCAAAGGCCAAGACAACGGTAGGCCAGACGAACCTCACGTTGCAAGTTTGCAGAGACTTGCCGATCGCGCTCCCGCCCGAGACCGAACAGCACGAGATCGCGCAAGCGATTGATGCGGCTCTCGCGGGCTTAGGTGATCAGGATGCGGCCGGCGCCATCGCCCTGCGCCAATCCGCCGCCCAACGCAAGAACATCCTCCAAGCCGCCTTCTCCGGCCAACTCGTCCCGCAAGATCCGAACGACGAGCCGGCCAGCGTGCTGCTGGCGCGCATTCGGGCAGAGCGGGCGGGGCGAATCGGCGCAGCTACGAAGCGCGGTCGCAAGGCTAAGGCGCTGTCATGAGAGCGGATGCGTTCAAGCCGGATCATTTCGCCACACGGTGTGGCGAAATTGACCTTGGCGAACATGCTGAACGAGAGGATCGGATTGTCTCGATGCTGCCGAGACAATCGTGCGCCCTGTCCGCGAGGGTGTTTGTCGCCACGTTGTGCCGGAAAACACCGACCGCAGGACTTTGCGACGCACCATGAACAGCCCCGAACAGTTGACGCTCGACGACATCGCCACGCTGGCAGAAAGCGTGGATCTGGAGTGCAAGGCGGCTCAGGGCCGCGAAGGCCGCGGCGAGCTGCCAGAAGACTTCTGGAAGAGCTACAGCGCCATGGCCAATGGCGAGGGCGGGGTGATTTGGTTCGGTATCGAAGAGAAGCCCCGCGGGCGTTTTCGAGCCGTGGGCATCGCAGACGTGGAACGCGTGCGCAAGGCCTTGTGGGACAACCTGCACAACCGCAAGCAGATCAGCGTGAATCTGCTGGCCGAGCACGATGTGCGGCCGGTGCAAGTTGACGGCAAGACCGTGCTGCGCGTCGAGGTGCCGCGCGCAACGAGGCACCTCAAGTCTGTTCACTTGGGCAGCAACCCGTTCGGTGCCACCTACTTGCGCCGTCACGAGGGCGACTACGTCGCCGACGATGAGGCCGTGCGGCGCATGCTCGCGGAGCGGGTCGAGGATTCGCGTGACGAGCGGATCCTGAAGGGCTTCGATCTGGCCGACCTTGATCTCGACACCGTGGCGGCGTACCGCAACAGGTTTGCTGCGGTGAAGCCGGGGCATGTGTGGGCGGACCTGTCGCTGCCGGATTTTCTGGAGCGTGTCGGAGCATTGGGCAAGAACCGGGAGGACGGCTCGTCAGGCTTGCGGCTCGCCGGGCTGTTGATGTTCGGCCGCGCCGAAGTGATCCGCGATGCATTGCCCAACTACATGGTCGACTATCAAGAACGGGCCGTTGCCAAGACCGAGCGCCGCTGGGTCGACCGTTTGGTGCCGGACGGCAGTTGGTCCGGCAACGTCTACGACTTTTTTCGCAAGGTCTACCAGAAGCTCACGGCCGAACTGAAGGTGCCGTTCCAGTTGCAAGACGGTCAGCGCATCGAGGACACGCCTGTCCACGAAGCCCTGCGCGAGGCGTTGGTGAACACCTTGATTCACGCCGACTTCTCTGGCCGAGTGTCGGTGTTGGTGGTGAAGCGCCCCGACATGTTCGGTTTTCGCAACCCGGGGCTGCTGCGCATCCCGCTCGCGCAGGCCATGGCAGGCGGCACGAGCGACTGCCGTAATCGGCGCCTGCAGACGATGTTCCAGTTGGTCGGATACGGCGACCATGCCGGTTCGGGCCTCCCCAAGATTTATCACAACTGGGCCGGGCAACATTGGCGCCGCCCGGTGCTCTACCAGCTCTACGAGCCCGAATAGACCTTGATGGAACTGCGGATGGCGAGCCTGCTGCCCGCTGATGCGGTGGCCGAGCTTGAAAGCCATCTCGGTGCCGGGTTTGCCGGGCTGAGCGAGCCGGAGCGGCTGGCGCTCGTCACGGCCGCGACCGAAGGTGTGCTCAGTCATCCGCGCTTTCGTGAAATCTGCGCCGATCATCCGTCTGACATCACGAAGATGCTGGGGCGATTGGTCAAGGAGGGACTGCTGGTCTCGGACGGGGTGGGCCGCGGAACGGTCTACTTTTTGCCATGGCAGGATCGTCGAAGGGCGCAGCTGTTCGGCGCCGATGTGGCGCCGCTACCTGGAGAGCTAGCCGGTCTACCTCCAGAGCCAAGCTCCATACCTCCACAGCTTGACGCCTTACCTCCAGAGCTACCAACCCTGTACCTAGACTGGTCGGAGATTGGCGAGCAGGCTCAGTCCGAACTGACCGCCCTGGCCAAGCCCGTGAGCCAACAAGCCCGTGTCTCACCGGCCTTGCTGCGCGCGACCCTTCTCGACTTGTGTCGCGGCCGCTTCCTGGGTCGCCGCGTGCTGGCGCAGCTGCTCCACAGAAACCCGGATGACTTGCTGAAGCGAACGCTGAATCCCCTGGTCGACGAAAAGAGTCTCAAGACAGCCTTTCTGTCCAGGAGCGACCCGCGACAGGCCTACACGACTGCCGACCCACAGCGACCGCAAAAATCATGAGCGCCTCCTCCCTGGTCCAGAAAATCTGGAACTTCTGCCACACGCTGCGCGACGATGGCGTGGGCTATGGCGACTACCTGGAGCAACTGACCTACCTGCTGTTCCTGAAGCTGGCGCACGAGTACGCGCAGCCGCCTTACGACCGGCCAGCCAACATCCCGAAGGGCTTCGACTGGCCCAGCCTGAAGGGCAAGACCGGCGAGCCGCTGGAGGCGCACTACCTGGCGTTGCTGCACCGGCTGGCACAAGAGCCGGGCATGCTGGGCGCAATCTTCTTCAAGGCGCAGAACAAGATTCAAGACCCGGCCAAACTCTCGCGGCTGGTGCAACTGATCGATGCCGAAAGCTGGATCAGCCTCGACGCCGACACGAAGGGCGACCTGTACGAAGGCCTGCTGTAGAAAAACGCCGAAGACACCAAGAGCGGTGCCGGCCAGTACTTCACGCCGCGCGTGCTGATCGAGGCGATGGTCGCGTGCGTGCAGCCGCAGCCGATGAAGACGATCGCCGATCCGGCCTGCGGCACGGGTGGATTCTTCCTCGGCGCCTACGACTGGCTGACGCACAAGAGCGGGCTCAAGCTCAACATCGCGCAGCAGAAGTTTTTGCACAGCAAGACCTTCTTCGGCAACGAGATCGTCGCGGCGACGCGGCGGCTGTGCCTGATGAACCTGTTCCTGCACAACGTCGGCGAGCTCGATGGCGAGCCGGCGGTCGACCGCGCCGATGCGTTGATCTCTGCGCCCGAACAACGCTTCGACTACGTGCTGGCGAATCCGCCCTTCGGCAAGAAAAGCAGCATGACGATCACCAACGCGGAAGGCGAGGAAGACCGCGATGCGTTGACTTACGAGCGGCAGGATTTCTGGCAGACCACGTCGAACAAGCAGCTCAACTTTCTGCAGCACATCGTCACCATTCTGAAGACGACCGGGCAGGCCGCGGTGGTGTTGCCAGACAACGTGCTGTTCGAGGGCGGTGCAGGCGAAAAGATTCGGCGCAAGTTGCTGG
>JAYUHN010000290.1:0-1641 GCA_043766965.1 Ramlibacter sp.
AGGTGAATTCACCCGCCAGCGGCAAGGCCAGTCCGAGCAGGAGCGCGCCAACGGCCGCCAGCACAGATCGGCGGCGGTACTGCAGCCCGGCGAAGGCCGCCGCGACAAACGCCGCAACGAATGTCATGCCGTGCACGCCGATCCAGGGCGCGTAGCCGGCCAATGGACCGGTGAGGTGGGCGTAGCCGCCGGCGCCCCAGGGAAAGCCGGTAAACGCCGTCACCCGCAGCAGTTCCGCGAACGACCACAGCGCCGCGAACACGACCGGCGCCCACGGCAGGCGCGCCGACCTGACGAACAACGCCCCGGCCGCCGCGTAGTACAGCGAGAGAAAGGCAGCCAGTCCGACCACGGCGATCACCGTAAGCGCCGCCGGCAGGCCGCCATAGGTGTGCATCGAGATGTACAGCCACCACCAGGTCGCGGTCAGCCAGGTGGTGGCGAACAGCCATGCCAACAGGAATGCACTCCGGGGACCAGCCGCGCGTCGCAGGACGGCCGTCAGCACGCCAAGCGACAGCAGTTGCAGCCACCACAAAGGCTGTCCGTCCCAGGGCGCTGCGATCGAAAGCGCCTGCGCCAGTCCGGCGAGCAGCGCGAGCGCAAACAGTGTCAGCCGCGGCAACGGCAAGCTCAGCCCGTCTGGTCGTCGTCGGTGACGGGCGACACCTTGAACCATCGCACCGCGCCGCCCTTGGTGTGCAGCACGACGAAGTTCAGGCCGGCCATCGTGTGGTGTTCGCCGCGCCTGGGCACGTGGCCCATCTCGTGCGCAACCAGGCCACCGATGGTGTCGAAGTCCTGCACGCCGTCGGTCGGGACCAGCGCCACGGCGAACGATTCGTTGACGCGGTCGATCGAAGTGTCTCCGCTGACCCGGTAAGTGCGGTCGGACAGCCCGAAGATGTCGCCCTCGTCGTCGGGAATGTCGAATTCGTCCTCGATCTCGCCGACGATCTGCTCGAGCACGTCCTCGATGGTGATCAGGCCCGCGACGCGGCCGAATTCGTCGATCACGATGGCCAGGTGGTTCCGATTGCCGCGGAATTCCCGCAGCAGGTCGTTCAGCCCTTTGCTCTCGGGCACGAAGGTGGCCGGCCGCAGCAGCGCGCGGATATTCAATTCCGGCGCACGGTGCAATTTGAGCAGGTCCTTCGCGAGCAGGATGCCGATGATGTTTTCACGCTCGACTTCGTATACCGGGAAGCGCGAGTGCGCCGTGTCGATCACGACGTTCAGGATTTCGTCGTACGAGGAGTCGATATTGATCCGGTCCATCCGCGGCGCCGCGACCATCACCTCGCCGGCGGTCTGGTCGGCCATCCGGATCACGCCTTCGAGCATCACGCGCGATTCGGCGCCGATGATGTCGTTGTCTTCGGCATCGGCCAGCGTCTCGATCAGCTCGGCCTTCGAATCGGGTCCCGGATGGATGAACTCTGCGACTTTCTGCAAAAAAGTGCGCTTGTCCTCCTTCTCGCCGGGAGGGCGCGCAGGGTGCGGGTCGGACACTGGCCTCGTTGCAGGACGTGCGGTGGTTCAGAAGCGTCTAGGATAGCGGATTGGCGCCGCGGCGGACGCCGCGCAGGCCGGCAAGGAAGTCCCTGAAACTGCGGGCCCGCAGTTTCAGGCGGTAGTCGG
>JAYUHN010000291.1:0-11969 GCA_043766965.1 Ramlibacter sp.
CTGCGTGCCTCCGACCTGCACTTCGAGCCCTATGAGTACATCTACCGGGTGCGTTTCCGGGTCGACGGCGAGCTGCGTGAGATCACCCAGCCACCGATCGCCATCAAAGAGAAACTCGCCTCGCGCATCAAGGTCATCAGCCGGCTCGACATTTCAGAGAAGCGCGTGCCGCAGGACGGCCGCATGAAGATGAAGTTCGGCACCAAGGCGATTGACTTTCGGGTCTCCACGCTGCCCACCTTGTTCGGCGAGAAGATCGTGATCCGGATCCTCGACCCGTCCTCGGCCAAGGTCGGCATCGAGGCCCTGGGCTACGAGAAGATCGAGAAAGAGCGCCTGCTCACCGCCATCGTGCGGCCCTACGGCATGATCCTGGTCACCGGCCCCACCGGGTCGGGCAAGACCGTGTCGCTCTACACCTGCCTGAACATCCTGAACCAGCCGGGGGTGAACATCTCCACGGTCGAAGACCCGGCCGAAATCAACCTGCCCGGGGTCAACCAGGTCAATGTCAACGACCGCGCCGGCATGACCTTCTCGGTGGCGCTCAAGTCCTTTCTGCGCCAGGACCCGGACATCATCATGGTCGGCGAGATCCGCGACCTGGAAACCGCCGACGTGGCCATCAAGGCCGCCCAGACCGGCCACATGGTGATGAGCACGCTGCACACCAATGACGCGCCCACCACCCTGACCCGGCTGCTCAACATGGGCGTGGCGCCGTTCAACATCGCCTCCAGCGTGATCCTGATCACCGCCCAGCGGCTGGCGCGGCGCTTGTGCGAGACCTGCAAGACCCCGGCCGACTACCCGCGCGAGGCCCTGCTGCGCGCCGGCTTTCTGCCTGAGGACCTGGACGGCAACTGGCGGCCCTTCAAGGCGGTGGGCTGCGCGGCCTGCAACAGCGGCTACAAGGGCCGGGTTGGGGTCTACCAGGTGATGCCGATCAGCGACGAGATCCAGCGGATCATCCTTCGCGACGGCAGCGCGATGGATATCGCGGCGCAGGCGAAGAGCGAAGGAATCAACAGCCTGCGCACGTCGGGCCTGAACAAGGTCAGGCTGGGCGTCACTTCGCTGGAGGAAGTGCTGGGCTGCACCAATGAATAAATCGAGCGGAAAAGAGGGGTAGTTCCACATGGCCACGATAGCAAGCAAGGTTTCCGAGTTCGTCTTCGAGTGGGAAGGGCGCGACCGCAACGGCAAGCAGGTGCGCGGCGAAACGCGCGCCGCCGGCCAGAACCAGGTCATGTCGACCTTGCGGCGGCAAGGCGTTTCACCGACCAAGATCAAGAAGCGGCGGATGCGCCGGGGCCAGAGCATCAAGCCCAAGGACATCGCCATCTTCACCCGCCAGCTGGCGACCATGATGAAGGCCGGCGTGCCGCTGCTGCAATCGTTCGACATCGTCGGGCGCGGCAATCCGAATGCCAGTGTCACAAAGCTCCTGAACGACGTGCGCACCGACGTCGAGACCGGCACCTCGCTGTCCGGCG
The DNA here is from genome assembly GCA_043766965.1 of Ramlibacter sp. GTDB lineage: Bacteria > Pseudomonadota > Gammaproteobacteria > Burkholderiales > Burkholderiaceae_C > Ramlibacter. The sequence goes on from JAYUHN010000291.1 coordinate 1,497, forward strand.
CTTTCCGCAAGTACCCCCTGTACTTCAACAACCTGTACTGCAACCTGGTCGAAGCCGGAGAGTCAGCCGGTATCCTGGAATCGCTGCTGGACCGGCTGGCGGTCTACATGGAAAAGACCGAGGCGATCAAGTCCAAGATCAAGTCCGCCCTGATGTACCCGATCTCGGTGCTGGTGGTGGCTTTCGTTGTCGTCGCCGTCATCATGATTTTCGTCATCCCGGCCTTCAAGGAAGTGTTCAGCTCCTTCGGCGCCGACCTGCCGGCGCCGACGCTGGCGGTGATCGCATTGAGCGAAATCTTCGTCAAGTACTGGTGGCTGATCTTCGGCGGCATCGGCGGCGGCATCTATTTTTTCATGCAGGCCTGGAGGCGCAGCGAGAAGGTCCAGGCTTTCATGGACCGGGCCATGCTCAAGCTGCCGATCTTTGGCGCCCTGATCTACAAGTCGGTCATCGCCCGATGGACCCGGACGCTCTCGGTCATGTTCGCGGCCGGCGTTCCGCTGGTCGAAGCGCTCGACTCCGTGGGTGGTGCATCGGGAAATTCCGTGTTCGCGAAGGCCACCGAGAAGATCCAGCAGGAGGTGTCCACCGGCACCAGTCTCACGGCGGCCATGACCAACACCAACCTGTTTCCGAGCATGGTGTTGCAGATGTGCTCCATCGGCGAAGAGTCCGGCTCGGTCGACCACATGCTGGGCAAGGCGGCGGACTTCTTCGAAGCCGAGGTGGATGACATGGTGGCGGGCCTGTCCAGCCTGATGGAGCCGATCATCATCGTGATCCTGGGAACCATCATCGGCGGCATCGTGGTGGCGATGTACCTGCCGATCTTCAAGCTGGGCCAGGTCGTCTGATGCTGGTGTCGGTGGCCATCGATGCCGGCGCCGCCGGCATCTTCGGCCTGGTGGTGGGTAGCTTCCTGAATGTCGTCATCTACCGCCTGCCCGTGATGCTGGAAAGGCAATGGGCGGCCGAGTGTGCCGATCTCTCCGGCACGCCCCTGGACGAGAGCGCGCCGTTCAACCTGATGGCACCGCGTTCGCGCTGCGGCCAGTGCGGCCACCAGATCCGCTGGTACGAGAACATCCCGGTGCTCAGCTGGCTCGTCCTGCGCGGCAAATGCTCCGCCTGCGCCAAGCCGATCAGTGCCCGCTATCCCCTCATTGAACTGGTGACAGGCAGCCTGTTCCTGTTCACGATCGCCCGATGGGGCCCAACTCCTGCCGGTCTGGTGTGGTGCGCCTTCTGCGCGGCGTTGGTGGCGCTGACGATGATCGACTGGGACACCACCCTGCTACCCGACGACATCACGCTCCCGCTGCTGTGGGGCGGACTGATCGCGGCCGCGCTCGGCTGGACCGGCGTGCCCCTGGCGCAGGCATTGTGGGGGGCGGTGGCCGGGTACCTGTCCTTGTGGCTCGTCTACCAGGGCTTCAAGCTGCTCACCGGCAAGGAAGGCATGGGCTACGGCGACTTCAAGTTGTTCGCGGCCCTCGGCGCCTGGTTCGGCTGGCAAGCCCTGGTCCCGGTCATCCTGATGGCTTCCGTGATCGGGGCCATCGTCGGCATTGCCCTGAAGCTGACCAGCGGTTTGCGTGAAGGCGGCCAGCTGCCCTTCGGTCCTTTCCTGGCGGGCGCCGGCCTCACCGCGATGTTCTTCGGACCCGAATCGATCCTTCGCACCATCGGCTTGTAACCATGCGGGCACTGCGCGTCGGGCTCACGGGCGGGATCGGCAGCGGCAAGAGCACCGTGCTCGCCATGTTTGCGCAGCTCGGCGCCGGCGCCATCGACGCCGACAGCATCTCGCGAACCGTCACGGCCGCGGGTGGCGCGGCGATCGGTCCGATCACGGCACAGTTCGGAGCGCGCTTCATCGATGCGGACGGGGCGATGGACCGCGACCTGATGCGCGAACAGGCTTATTCCGACCCACAGGCGCGCCACCGGCTGGAAGCCATCATCCACCCGCTGGTCGCCGCCGAAAGTGCCCGCCAGGTGCAGGCGATTACCGTTACCGGCGCACGCTGCATCGTGTTCGACATTCCCCTGCTCGTCGAGTCGGGGCGCTGGCGACAGCAGGTCGATCAGGTGCTGGTGGTGGACTGCAGCGCGCGGACACAGGCCGGGCGCGTCATGGCCCGCAGCGCCCTGACACTGCAGCAGGTGGAGGCGATCATCGCCGCACAGGCGCCGCGCATGGTTCGACTCAGCGCTGCCGACGTCGTGATCTGCAACGAGGCCGTGACGGTCGAGGAATTGCGCGCCGATGTGAGCCGGGCCGCGCAACGCTTCGGGCTATGATGGCGGCCTTGTCGGAAACCGATGCAGCGTGATCCTCTACGAATATCCCTTTAACGAACGCATCCGCACCTACCTCCGCCTGGAACACCTGTTCCGTCGGCTGAGCTTGCTGGTTCCCCGCGACCACCCTGTCGACCACCACTACGCTCTCGCAACCATCTTCGAGGTGATGGATGTTGGCGCCCGGGCCGACCTCAAGTCCGACGTGATGAAGGACCTGGAGAAGCAGAAGCAGGCGCTCAACAGCTACCGCGGCAATCCTGCCATTGCGGAAAAGGTGCTGGACGAAGTGATCGGTAAACTGGACGGATGCTTCGCGACGCTCAACAACCTGCCCGGCAAAGCAGGCCAGACGCTGACCGAAAACGACTGGTTGATGAGCATCCGCAGCCGGGTCGGCATCCCTGGTGGAACCTGCGAATTCGACTTGCCGGCCTACTATGCGTGGCAGCATCGCCCGGCCCCCGAGCGACGCGCACAGCTGGAACGTTGGGCCTCGACGCTGGCGCCGCTGGCGGAATCCATCCACATGCTGCTGCGCCTGCTGCGTGACTCGGGCATGGCGCAAAAAGTGATGGCCACGGCCGGGCAACTGCAGCAAAACCTGCCAGCCGGCCGCACTTTCCAGTTGCTGCGCCTGCGGATCGATCCGGCGCTGGCACTGGTCCCGGAAATCAGCGGCAACCGGCTGATGGTGTCCGTGCGGCTGATGCACGAAGAAGCCGGGGACCGCCTGCAACCGAGCACCGAGAACGCGACGTTTGAACTGACGCTCTGTTCCTGAGTCGCATGCTCCATGAGCGAGAAACCATCAGCAGGCGGCAAGCCGCGCATTGTTCCGTGTCCGGGTTGCGGCGGCGACAGTCTCTACAGCGCGTCCAACCGCTATCGTCCTTTCTGCGGGGAACGCTGCAAGAATCTCGACCTCGGTGCGTGGGCCAGCGAAAGCTTCCGCGTCGGCACCGAAGTACCCATCGACGAGCAACTCTTCGGTGATGCAAAGCTGCAATAACCCTAGGCGGCTGCGCAGTGCGTAACGCCTGAGAAACCCCGTTCCGCCGCGAACCACCGCAGCACCGGCACCGTCCCGGGCAGGACCGGCTGCACTTGCAGCGGCAACGTCTGCCAGGCGAATGACTGGCCCTCGTGCATCCGCAGGTCGCCCCGCCAGGCGAACACCTTGCAGAAGTTCAGCCGCACCAGGGCATGCGGGTAGTCGACCCGCGTCACTTTCCACGGTTGCACTGCGCCGATCGTGAGGCCGATCTCTTCCAGCAGTTCGCGCCGCAACGCCTGTTCGACGGTCTCCCCGGGCTCGACCTTCCCGCCCGGGAATTCCCAATATCCCTCGTACACTTTTCCGGCCGGCCGCGAGGTCAGGAGGAAAGCGCCGTCCCCGCGCAGCAGCACGCCGACCGCGACCTCGACCTCCTTGCGGTCCGGTCCGCCTTCACGCGGCCGATCGCCGTCGGCGACCAGAACCGGCGCACTCATTTTGAATGGCGCCCCGCGTAATCGCGCGCGAACTGGTAGGCGACACGGCCACTGCGGGAACCGCGCTCGAGCGCCCACACCAGCGCTTCGGCGCGCGCGGCCTCGATGTTTGCCGCAGTCACACCGAACGAGGACAGCCACTGCGCCGCGATCGCCAGGTACTCGTCCTGGGTGAACGGATAAAAGCTCACCCACAAGCCGAACCGCTCGGACAGCGAAATCTTCTCCTCGATCACTTCACCCGGATGGACCTCGCCGTCGTCGCTGTGGGTGTAGCTGAGGTTTTCCTTCATGTACTCCGGCAGAAGGTGGCGCCGGTTGCTGGTCGCGTAGATCAATACGTTCGGAGTCGATGCCGCCACGGAGCCATCGAGAATCGACTTCAAGGCCTTGTAGCCCGGCTCGCCCTCCTCGAAGCTGAGGTCGTCGCAGAACACGATGAACTTTTCCACCCGGCCCCCGACGACGTCGACGATGTCCGGCAGGTCGACCAGGTCTGCCTTGTCGACCTCGATCAGCCGCAGGCCTCGGGGTGCGTATTCGTTCAGGCAAGCCTTGATCAGCGACGATTTGCCGGTGCCGCGGGCGCCCGTCAGCAGCACGTTGTTGGCCGGCTGGCCCTGCACGAACTGCAGCGTGTTGCGCTGGATCTTTTCCTTCTGCGGCTCGATCTCCTTCAGGTGTCCGAGGCGGATCTCGGCCACGTGCCGAACCGGCTCCAAAGCTCCGTGACCGGAGGAACGCTTGCGATAGCGCCACGCCGTCGAGCGGCTCCAGTCAGGCGCCGTCAGTGGCTGCGGCAACACGGATTCGATGCGGGTGAGCAATTGCCCGGCGCGCTCGATCAGCTGCTCGAATTTGTCGTTCACTGGCTATCCTCGCAGTCAGGACCGGTAGTCGGCATTGATGCTGACGTACTCATGGCTGAAGTCGCAGGTCCACACGGTGTCGGCCGCACTGCCGCGACCGAGCACCACCCGCACCGTGATCTCGCTTTGCTTCATCACCCGCTGGCCGTCTTGCTCGCGGTACGCCGGATTGCGACCGCCGCTGAGGGCGACCGCGACGTCGTCCAGGTACAGGTCGATCCGGCCCGGGTCGAGGTCGGCGATACCCGCATAACCGACGGCGGCCAGGATGCGGCCGAGGTTCGGATCGCTGGCGAAGAACGCGGTCTTGACCAGCGGCGAGTGAGCGATCGCGTACGCGACCTGCAGGCACTCGTTGCCGGTCGCGCCGCCTTCCACCCGCACCGTGATGAATTTGGTGGCGCCCTCCCCGTCGCGCACGATGGCCTGCGCCAGCTTGAGGGCGACATCCAGCATCGCTGACTTCAGGGCACGACCGGCTGTGCTGTCGAGCGACGTGATCTCGGCATGCGCCGCCTTGTTGGTTGCGATGACGACGAACGAATCATTGGTGGACGTGTCGCCATCGACAGTGACGCGATTGAACGAACCGTCGGCCAGTTCCCGTGCCAGTTGCCGCATCGCACCGGGAGCGACCTTGGCATCGGTCGCCATGAATCCGAGCATGGTCGCCATGTTCGGCCGGATCATTCCGGCGCCCTTGCTGATCCCCGTGACGGTGACAAGCGCGCCGTCGATCCACAGCTGCGCGCTGAAGGCCTTGGGCACCGTGTCGGTGGTCATGATTGCTTCAGCGGCCCGCAGCCAGTGGTCCGCCATGGCGTCCGCGATCGCGGCCGGCAAACCGGCCTCGATGCGGTCGACGGGCAGCGATTCCATGATCACGCCGGTGGAGAACGGCAGGACCTGTTCGGGCGCCAGATCGAGCTGCCGTGCCAGCGCGACGCACGTCGCCCGGGCCCGGACCAGCCCGTCCTGACCGGTGCCGGCATTTGCATTGCCGGTGTTGATCACCATCGCGCGAATGTCGCCGCGTTGCAGGTGCTCGCGGCAGATCTGCACCGGCGCTGCGCAAAAGCGATTCTGCGTGAACACGCCCGAGACCGATGCGCCGGCGTCGATCAGCACCACCGTGAGGTCCTTGCGGTTGGCCTTGCGGATGCCGGCTTCAGCGACGCCGATGCGGATACCGGCCACCGGATACAGGGCGACGGCCTGCGGCGCGTACAGGTTGACTGGCATGAACTGATGCGATGTGTTGAAAAGGCCAGCTGCAATCAGCCTTGCCGCCACGGCAGGCCGCGCATACGCCAGCCACCTTTGCGGCCGCGATGACCCTGCTCGTCGGCATCGCCCTCGAACCCTTCGAGGATGTTGTAGGCCTGCAGCCCGAGCTCGGTGGCGCGTTTGGCGGCGGCGATGGAGCGCACGCCGCTGCGGCACAGCAGCACGACTTTCTTGCCGGCTGGAACAGCCGCCTTGAGGGTCTGGTCGAACACGTCATTGAGGGCCGTGCCCGGCCACTGCTTCCAGGCGAGAGGCACGGCGCCCGGGACGAAGCCGACCCATTCCCGCTCGGCGTCGGAGCGCACGTCCACCAGCACAGCATCGCCTTGCTGCCACCACTGGCAGGCGGTTTGCGGCGATACATCGCCGGCATAGCCCTGCGCCGGACAAACCTGCGCCTGGTCGTTTCGGTGTTGAGCGGATTCTCCCATCGCCCCGATTCTGCCAGCCTTGCATGCCGGCGCGGGCCGGCTAGACGCGACGCGGTGGACCGGGCCCAGCGTGTAGCCCCAGACATGCTCAAGCGCATCCGGAATCGAGATGTTGTGTCCGCCCTTGCCCAGGCAGGCAGCCAGTTCCGTTTCGTAGTGGTGGTTTTTCGTCAGCGGCGGATAGGGATGGTCCGGCTTACTGGATACATTTCGTCGGAACCGGACACTGGGATGTCGGTACCGGCCACGCGGAACGGCGTGCGCACCGATCCTTCGACGGCGGAAGACGTGGCGCAACCAGCCATCGCGCCCGTGCCGGCGGCCGCACCGGTGCCATGGAAAAAATTCCTCCGGTCCGTCCCCGTCCCCTGATGGCTATCGCGAAATCAGTGGCTGCCGCCTAGGTACGCCGCCTTGACCGCGGGATCGTCGCGCAAGCGCGCAGCCTCGCCATGGACCGAGATCCGGCCGTTTTCCAGCACATAACCGTAGTCCGCCACCTTGAGGGCGGCAGCCGCGAACTGTTCGACCAGCAGCATCGTCACTCCCTCGGAGCGCAGCCGCTCGATGATGCGAAAAACCTCCTGCACCAGGATCGGCGCCAGGCCCATGGACGGCTCGTCCAGCAGCACGACGTCGGGGTTGAGCATCATCGCGCGGGCCATTGCAAGCATCTGTTGCTCACCGCCGGACAGCGTGCCCGCGAGCTGCGCGCGACGCTCTTTCAGGCGCGGGAAATAGTCCATCGCGCGCTCCAGGTCGGCCGCGATATCGCCTTTCGGACGCGAGCCCGTGAAGCGGGGAAACGCGCCGAGCAGCAGGTTGTCGTTGACGCTCATGGTTGCAAACACGCGGCGTCCCTCTGGAGAATGGGCCAGGCCGAGTTTCGCGACGTGGTAAGGCTCCAGGCCAGTCACATCCTTGCCGCCGAGCGTCACCCGGCCCTGGGTCGGCGCGATCATGCCGCAGACCGCCCGCATGGTCGTCGTCTTGCCCGCGCCATTGCTGCCGATCAGCGTCACCACCTTGCCCTTCGGCACCTCCAGCGAGATGCCATGCAGCACCTCGACCTTCCCGTAGCCGGCATGCAGGTTTGAAATTGAAAGCATATTGATTTACCGCCTTGCTCAGGCGGACGCCACGTCGGCGCTGCCCAGATAGGCTTCGACGACCTTGGGGTCGGACTGCACGGCGGCGGGATTGCCTTCTGCGATCTTCTGCCCGAAATCGAGCACCGTCACCGTGTCGCAGATCGACATCACAACGTCCATGTGGTGCTCGATCAGAATCACCGTGATGCCGTGCTCCCGGATCTTGCGCACGATCGCGACCAGCTCCTTGATGTCGGGCGCCGTCAATCCAGCTGCCGGCTCGTCCAGCAGCAGCAGCTGCGGGCTGAGCGCCAGCGCCCTTGCAATCTCCAGCACGCGCTGCTTGCCGTACGGCAGGTTGCGCGCCTCTTCGCCGGCAAAGCTGTCCAGCCCGACGAACTCGAGCAGGGCGTGCGCTCGCGCGGCGCCCTGCACATCTTCGCGCCGATAGCGCGGCGTGTGGACGGCGACATCGAGCAGATTGCTGTGGAAGCTGTGGTGCAGGCCCACCAGCACGTTTTGCAGCGCCGTCATTTCGCCAAACAGCTGTACGTTCTGGAAGGTCCTTGCGATGCCGGACAGCGCGATCTGGGCCGACGTGCGGCCGACGATCGACTGGCCCTGGAATACGATGGAACCCGCGGTCGGGACGTAGATGCCCGTCAGCACGTTCATCATCGTGCTCTTGCCGGACCCGTTGGGCCCGATCAACCCGTGGATCGAGCCGCGGCGCACCTTCAGGTCGACATTGTTGAGCGCCTTGAGGCCGCCGAACTGCATCAGCACCGCGCTCGCATCCAGCATCTCCGCGGGGGAGTCGGCGCTGGCGCGGGACACACCGTCCTCGACCTTCGGCAGGTTGCGCGCCGCCTCGGCGTCGTTGCGGGCGTTGCCCTTCAGGTTCAACAGGCCCCGGACGAATCCGATAATGCCGTCCTGCAGGTAGTACACGACCAGCAGCGTGATGAGGCCGAAAATGGACAGGCGCCAGTCCGTCATGGTCTCGAGCACGAAAGACAGCACCGCGAGTGCGATGCTCCCCGCAACGGGCACGGCGACCCGGGACAGCGTGGCACGCTTGCGTGCCACGAACACCACCGCGCCGACAGTCACCACCACCGCCAGCGCCACCGACACGTAGCGGAACAGCTCGATGTCGTCGAGCAGCTTGGGAAGCATGACGATGATGGCGGCGCCAAGGAGGGCACCGCTGCGGGTCTTGCGCCCGCCCATGATGATCGCCAGCAAAAACAGCACCGTGAGTTCGAAGTTGTAGGTGTTGGGCGAGATGTACTGCTCCGAGAAAGCATACAGGGAGCCCGCGAGGCCAGCCATGCCGGCGCTGATCACGAAAGCGTAGACCTTGTAGCGGTACACCGAGACCCCCATGCAATCGGACGCGACCGGGCTGCCGCGCAAGGCCTCGAACGCGCGGCCCAGATGGCTACGCAGGATGCGATCGACCACCACCAGCGAAATCGCCAGCAGCACGGCGACCAGCCAGAAGAATTCCCGCTCGTCGAGCTTGTGGCCGAGTAGCAGCGGTTTCGTCAGCTTGATCCCCATCGGGCCTTCGGTCAGGAAGGTCATCTCGTTGATCAGGATCTGGATGATCGTGCCAAACGCGAGCGTCACCATCGCCAGATAGGGACCGGTGACCCGCAGCGCCGGCAACGCCAGCAATGCGCCGAACATCGCGGTGATGCCGATCGCGGCGATGAGTGTGACCAGCAGCGGCGCGCCGAGCTTGACCACGAACACCCCGGCCGAATACGCGCCGATGCCGAACAGGCCCGCGTGCCCCAGCGACACCTGCCCGGTGTAGCCGACCACGATGTCCAGCCCGAACAACAGGATCGCGTAGATCATGATGGTCTCGAGCAGGTGGATGTAATACGGATTGTCGACAGCCAGCGGAAAGGCCAGCAGCAGGGCCAGGCCGACGACGCCGAACAGCAGGGGCGAACGCTTCATCGCGTCAGACTTTCTTGATCACGGTCTTGCCGAACAGGCCGGCCGGCTTGACCGCCAGCACGATCAGCAGCAGCACCAGGCCGGGTACGTCCTTGTAGCCGGTCGAGAGGTAGAAGCCGGTGGTTGTTTCGGCGATGCCGAGGATGATTCCGCCGACGATGATGCCCATGCCGCTCGTCAGCCCGCCGATGATCGCGACGGCGAAGGCTTTCAGCCCCAGCACCGCGCCCATCGTCGCGCCGGTGAGCGTGAGCGGAGCGATCAGCACGCCGGCAAAAGCGGCGGTGAGCGACGAGAGGGCGTACGAAAAGGTGATGACGAGGCCGGTATTGATTCCCATCAGCTTGGCCGCGTCGCGGTCGTTGAAGGTCGCGACGACTGCCTTGCCGTAGATCGAGCGCCGATTGAAGACCTCGACCGCCAGCATCATGCCGACCGCGCCGACGACGACGAGTATCTCCATCGGGAGCACGTTGGCGCCGAGGAACTGCATCGGCGACTCGGGCAGCGGGCTCGGAAACTTCAGGTCGTCGCGTCCCCAGACGTTTTCGGCGACGTTCTTGAAGATGATGCCGAGGGCGATCGTCGACATGATCCAGCCGAACTCGGACTTCATCTTGATCGCCGGCCGCACGCCGATTCGCTCGACGACGGCGCCCTGCAGCGCGCCGAAGACGCAGACGATCGGGATCATCAGCCAGTAGTTGACGCCGAGTCCGACGAGCGTCAGGCCGACCAGCGCGCCGAGCATCAGCGCGTCGCCCTGGCCGAAGTTGAGCGTGTCCGAGGTCGCGAACGTCAGCTGGTAGCCGAAGGCGATGACCGCGTAGATCATGCCCAGGGCGATGCCGCTGAAGACGAGTTGCGTGAGGATTTGCATGGAATCTCCGGCGTTCGAGCCGCCTGGACAAGAAAACGCCGCCGGTCGAAGGCCCCGGCGGCGCGTTCGGGTCGCCCCGTTACTTCTTCGCGGCGGTCAGCGCGCCCTTGGCGTTGACGTCCTTGATCTGGACGACCGAC
>JAYUHN010000292.1:0-1634 GCA_043766965.1 Ramlibacter sp.
CAGCGGCACTGGTAGAGGTCGGCGGTCAGGTGGAGACCCTGCATCAGGACCCACTTTAGACGATGCCTGGCCGCCCCCGCAGCGTCATGAAGGCGCGAGGGCTGACGGTAAAATGCTGGGTTTTCCCCGATCTTTTCTCCCCCATTTCTTTCCCGGAGCCTCTTCCTGATGGTCAACCCTTCCCTGATGGCGAACGCGATTCGAGCGCTCGCCATGGACGCCGTGCAACAAGCAAATTCCGGGCATCCGGGCGCGCCGATGGGCATGGCGGACATTGCGGCGGCCCTGTGGGGGCGACACCTCAAACACAATCCCGTCGATCCGCAATGGTTCGACCGCGACCGCTTCGTGCTGTCCAACGGCCATGCGTCGATGCTGATCTACGCATTGCTGCACCTGACCGGCTACAACCTGCCGATCGGTGAGCTGCGCAATTTCCGCCAGCTCCACAGCAAGACCCCCGGCCACCCGGAAGTCGGCATCACGCCCGGCGTCGAAACCACCACCGGGCCGCTGGGCCAGGGCCTGGCGAATGCCGTCGGCATGGCGCTGGCGGAGAAACTGCTGGCGCAGGAGTTCAACCGAGATGGCCATGCCGTGGTCGACCACCGCACCTATGTGTTTCTGGGAGATGGCTGCCTGATGGAAGGCGTCAGCCATGAAGCATCCGCGCTGGCCGGCGCCTGGAAGCTCGACAAATTGGTTGCCATCTACGACGACAACGGCATCTCGATCGACGGCCAGGTCGCGCCATGGTTCATCGACGACACGCCCGCACGCTTCAAGGCCTACGGCTGGAACGTGATCGGCCCGATCGACGGACACGACGTCGAAGCCGTGGACCGGGCGATCGCGGACGCGCGCCGCAGTGCCGGCAACGGCAGTTCCGGCCCGACGCTGATCGTCGCCAAGACCCAGATCGGCAAGGGGTCGCCAAACCGCGCGAACAGCTCCAAGGCCCACGGCGAACCGCTCGGCGCCGACGAGATCGCACTGACCCGCAGTGCGCTTGGCTGGGCGCATGAACCGTTCGACCTGCCCCAGGCCGCGTATGACGAATGGGACGGCAGGGCCAAGGGGAAGGCGGCGCAAGCCGACTGGGATGCGCGCTTTGCAGCTTATCGCGAGGCCCATCCTGGGCTGGCGGGCGAATTCGTCCGCCGCATGAAGGGCGAGCTGCCGGCCAATTTCAGCCAGATCGCGGTGGACGCCGCAGTCGCAGCCCACGTGAAAGCCGAAACGGTCGCTTCACGCAAGGCGTCCCAGCTGGCGCTCGAGGCGTTCACGGCGGCACTGCCGGAAATGCTCGGCGGCTCGGCCGACCTCACCGGCTCCAACCTCACCAACACCAGATCGACGCCGCCGCTGCGGTTCGACCTGTCGGGCGGCGTCGAGCTCGATGGCGACGGGAAGATTGGACGCCATATCAACTACGGCGTGCGCGAATTCGGCATGGCGGCCATCATGAACGGCATTGCGCTGCACGGCGGATATATACCGTACGGCGGCACTTTCCTCACCTTCAGCGACTACAGCCGGAACGCGATCCGCATGGCGGCGCTGATGAAGCGGCGGGTGATCCACGTGTTCACCCACGATTCGATCGGGCTCGGGGAAGACGGGCCGACCCACCA
>JAYUHN010000293.1:0-4503 GCA_043766965.1 Ramlibacter sp.
GGCGACCCGCGGACGGTGCGGCTCTCTTTCGTGACGGCTGACGCAGCCGAGATCGACAGCGGCATTGCCGCTCTCGCGGCCGCGATCCGTGAGACCGGCGCGGTTCGGCCAGACACGGCGCAACGCTGAGGGCACGCCGATGCTGAAAATCTGGGGACGGATTTCATCCATCAACGTGCGCAAGGTGGTCCTTACGGCGCAGGAGCTGGGGCTGCCCTTCGAACGGATCGACGCCGGGCTGGGCTACGGCGTGGTGAAAACGCCGGAGTACCTGGCGAAGAATCCGAACGCCCTGGTGCCGACGCTGGAAGACGGGGACCTGCGGCTGTGGGAGTCAAACGTGATCGTGCGCTACCTTTGCGCCAAGCACTCGGCGGGTGTCCTGTACCCGCTGGAGCTGCCGCTGCGCTTCGAAGCCGAACGCTGGATGGACTGGCAGCAGACCAGCGTCAATCCGGCCGGCCGCAATGCTTTCATCCAGTGGTTTCGCACGCCCGCCGCCGAACGCAGGATGGACCTCATCGACCAGTCCACGGCGGCGACCGAACCCCTGATGGCCCTGCTCGACGACCACCTCGCGATGCAGCCCTTCATGGCGGGCCAGCGGCTCACCATGGCCGATATTCCAATGGCCTGCGAGCTGCACCGGTGGCAAGCGTTGCCGCAAGCGCGGCCCGAACGCAGGCACCTGCAGCGCTGGTACGACGCCATGCGCGCCAGGCCGGCCGCGCGCGGCGTGCTCGATCTCACCCTTTCCTGAAAGCCCAGCCGATGTCGCTTCGACCACTCCGTCACCGTGGATTCAAGCAGGTGGACGTGTTCACGGCCACCCCCTATCGCGGCAACGCCCTGGCGGTCGTGCTCGATGGCAGCGACCTGGACGACGAGGCGATGAAACGCTTCGCACGCTGGACCAACCTGTCCGAGACCACATTCATCCTGCCACCGGCACACGCCGACGCGGACTACCGGATCCGCATCTTCACGCCCGGCGGCGAGCTTCCGTTCGCCGGCCATCCCACCCTGGGCAGTTGCCACGCCTGGCTCGAAGCCGGTGGCGTTTCCAGGCGCAGCGGCCTGGTGGTCCAGGAGGGCAATGCGGGCCTGGTGCAGGTCCGGCGTGAAGCGCTGCGCCTGGCGTTCGCGGCGCCTGCGCTCAAGCGCAGCACACCGGGCTCCGTCGTCCTCGCGCAAGTGGCCGATGCACTTGGCGTGAAAGCGCAGGAAGTGGTCGCGGCCCAGGTGCTGGACAACGGGCCGGTCTGGATGAGCCTGTTGCTGGACCAGCCGCAAACCGTGTTGCGCCTCACGCCCAACCACCATGCGCTGAAGGCCATGGGCCTGAAGGTCGGAGTCGCCGCCATTTACCGCGATCCGCAAGACAGTGCCGCCGCGGCTTCGCCGAAGCTCGAGGTACGGGCTTTTGCGGCGCCGATCGGCATCGAAGAAGATCCCGTCACCGGCAGCCTCAACGCCGGCCTGGCGCAATGGCTGATCGGCGACGGCCACCTGCCGTCCGCCTATGTCGCGGCCCAGGGACGCTGCGTGAACCGCGCGGGCCGGGTGCACATCGAGCGTGATACCTCGGGCCAGGTCTGGGTCGGGGGCGAGTCGATCAGCTGCATCACAGGAGAGGTGTCGCTATGACGGCAGTTTCGCGTGTCGACCATCTGATCATCGCAGCGGAATCCCTGGCGCAGGGAATCGCCTGGTGCGAGAACACGCTGTTCGTCCGGCCCACCGCCGGCGGCGAGCACCCGCTGATGGGAACGCACAACGCAGTGCTGCGGATCGACACGCCTGCATTCGCCCGCACCTACCTGGAGATCATCGCGATCGATCCAGCCGCGCCCGAGCCGCGCCGCAAACGCTGGTTCGACCTGGATGACCCCGCGCTTCGCAACGCGATCCGCCAGCAGCCGCGGCTGGTGCACTTCGTGGCCGAATGCCTGCCGGCGACGGGGGGCAGCCTGGCGCTCGATTCGCTGGGCATCGATCGGGGCCCGATGCTCGCCGCCGACCGGGCCACCCCACATGGCCTGCTCCAGTGGCGGATCAGCGTGCGCGACGATGGCCAGCGCCTGTTCCACGGCATGCTGCCTACGCTGATCGAGTGGGGTGACGTGCATCCGGTGGACAGCCTGCCCGCATCCGGCCTTTCCTTGCTGTCGATGATGGCATCGCATCCACGTCCGGATGACCTGTATGTCGCGTACAAGTCGATCGGGCTGGACCAGGTCGGGGTGCAGGCGGGGCCGCCCAATCTGGCCGTCACACTGGACACGCCGCTCGGCCTGGTCACGCTGCAATCGGGGGGCCTGTAGATGTTCAGCGCGGAGCAGGTGCGACGGGCCATGGCGACCGTCCACTCCGTCATGCCCCCGACGCCGCAGTACGCGTGGCCGCTGCTGCGCGAACGGCTCGGCTTCACGGTGTGGGTGAAGCATGAGAACCACACCCCGGCCGGCGCCTTCAAGGTGCGTGGCGGCCTGACGTATTTCGAAACCCTGGTGCTTGAACAACCAGAAGTGGCCGGGGTCATCAGCGCGACGCGCGGCAATCACGGCCAGTCAGTCGGGCTCGCGGCACGGCGCCACCGGCTGGCCGCCACGATCGTGGTACCGAAGGGAAATTCAACCGAGAAGAACGCGGCCATGCGCGCGCTCGGGGTCACACTGCTCGAGCACGGCGAGGATTTCCAGGCGGCCCGGGAGCACGCGATCGGGCTTGCTACCGCACAAGGCCTGCACATGGTGCCATCGTTCCATCCCGAATTGATCCGAGGCGTGATGACGGGCTGGGTCGAATTCTTCGAAAGTTTCGCGGCTGGCGGCGAGCCGCAGGTGTTGTTCGTTCCCATCGGCCAGGGTTCCGGCTTTTGCGCGGCGGCCGCTGCCCGCGCCTACACCGGCGCGAAGTCGAAACTGGTCGGCGTGGTGTCGGCGCATGCCACGACCTACCTCGACTCCTTCCGGCAACGCAAGGTGGTTGAGGCACCGGTGACGACGCAGCTCGCGGATGGCATGGCCTGCCGCATCGCCGACGCGCAGGCGCTCGACATCGTGCTGGCCGAGGCCGACGACGTGATCGTCGTCAGCGACGCCGAGGTCGGGCACGCGATGCGGGTGCTGTTCGCCGATACGCACAACGTCGCGGAAGGCGCCGGCGCCGCCGGCCTGGCGGCCGCGATCCAGCAGCGGGATCGCTGGCAGGGCCGGTCGGTCGGCGTGGCGCTGTCGGGCGGCAACGTCGACAGCGACGTGTTCGCACGGGTGCTCGCGAACGCGACCGGCGCCTGACGCCGGTCAGAGCGCCGGCTTGTCGCTCAGGTTCTTCAGGTTCTCGCGCAGCTGCTGCGCCATCGGCAGCCGCAGGTTGATGTTGTTCGGCGGGATCGGCCCCATGAACCACTTGGTATAGAGCCGGTCGAATTCGCCGCTCTTCATCAGGCCGCCGATCACGCCGTCCACCACTTCCTTGAACCGGGGGTCGTCCCTGCGCAGCATGCAGGCGTAAGGCTCCACCTGCAGCGAATCGCCCACCACTTCCCACTCCGCCGGGTTCTTCGCCGTCGCCATCAGGCCGAACAGCAGGATGTCGTCCATCGCGAAGGCCTTCGCCCGATCGGCATCGACCAGCAGCATGGCGTCGGAATGGTCCTTGGCCAACACGATGTCCATGTTCAGGCCGTTGTCGGTGTTGAACTTGCGCATCACCTGCGCATTGGTCGTTCCGGTGGTGCTGGAAACGGTCTTGCCCGCCAGGTCGGCGTAATTGGAAATGCGGGACGCCTTCTTTGCCAGCAGCCGGGTGCCGGTGTAGAAATGGTTGATGGCGAACGCGACGTCCTTGCCACGTGTGCTGTTGTTGGTGGTCGACCCGCATTCGAGGTCGATGGTGCCGTTCACCAGCAGGGGGATGCGGTTCTGCGACGTGACCGACACGTAGTCCACCTCGATATTGGGCTTGCCGGTGCGCCGCTTCACTTCATCGACGATGGCGTTGGTCAATTCGACCGAAAAGCCGACCGGCTTGCCGGCCGAGGCGATGTAGCTGAAAGGGACCGAGGACTCCCGGTAAGCGACGCTGATGCGGCCCGAGTCCGCGACCTTCTTGAGCGTGTCGTCGGCGCTTGCCGGCAGCGCGGCGACCGCAAGCAGCAATGCCAGCGCGGTGAACTTCAGCTTCATGGGAATTCCTTGGAGGGTGGGGTGGATCACGCGGAGCACGCATTGTCGACTGCCGGCCGCCGTGCCTGCAAGCCGCCGGGCCCCGTCTCGCGTGCGACTGGCCGGCCACCGCGTCCGGTCCAGAATGGCGCATGGGAACGCTCTATCTGGTTCGGCACGGCCAGGCTTCTTTCGGCGCCGACGATTACGACAAGCTCAGCGAACTCGGCCACCGCCAGAGCGTGCGCCTGGGACAGTACTTCGCCCAGAAGGGCATTCATTTCGATGCGGTGATCGCGGGCACCTTGCGGCGTCACCTGGAAACGCTGGCCGG
>JAYUHN010000294.1:0-4498 GCA_043766965.1 Ramlibacter sp.
CGTTCCGTCACTTTCTGGATGCCACTGCAAGCGGTGGATATGGTCAATGGCTGCCTGGACTTCATTCCAGGCAGCAACAATGGACCGCTGTTCACGCACCGAAGCATCAACAATGACCCGCGGATCCACGGGCTGGAGGCGCCCGAAGTTGACGCCAGCCTGAAAGTGTCGTGCCCGTTGCAGGAAGGCGGCGCCACGGTGCATGCCTACCGCACGCTGCATCATTCGGGGCCCAACCTGTCCGACGGTCCCAGACGCGCGTATGCGCTGGGCTTCGGAGTCCGCTCGAAGGATTACACGGTGCGTACCGAGTTTCCGTGGAACCAGGAGAAGGCGACGGCGCGAGCACTGCGGGCCAATGCGGCGTTGGGACCGCTGCAGCGCAACGTGAAGGAGCTGAAGCAATGGATCAAGGCCATGACCAGATAGGTGGCCGACCTGTCCAGGCCTGGCCTGGCGTGCCAACAGGTGAGCCGGCTGCAACGACAACTGCCGAAGTCAGGTTTTCGGTGGTGATCCCGCTGTACAACAAGGCTGCCTACATCGCCGCGACCATCGATTCGGTCCTGGCCCAGACCTTCCAGGACTTCGAAGTCATCGTTGTCGACGATGGGTCGAGCGATGGCGGGGCCGAGCTGGTCGAGCGCATCGCCGACGCCCGGATGAAGGTGGTCAGGCAAGCCAACGCCGGGGTTTCCGCCGCCCGAAATCACGGCATCGACCTGGCGCGCGGCCAGTGGGTCGCATTTCTCGATGCCGACGACTGGCACCACCCCCGTTATCTTCAGACCCTGATCGAGGCGCAAAACGCCTGTCCGGCGGCCCTGACCGTGGCGGCGGACTATCTCCAGGTGCCGGATGGGGACGGCGCATGGCCGCCGTCCTGGCCGGACCTCGACGATCACTCCCTCGACGTCGAGGTCATCGATGACTTGCCACTTCGCTGGACGGCGGGGCCTTGTGTTTTCACCAGCGCGATCGCGGTCCGGCGCCGGCAGTTACTGCGGATGCAACCGTGTTTCCCCATCGGCGAATCGCGCGGCGAGGACATGGACTTGTGGTTTCGCGTGGCCGAGCATTCACCGATCGCGCTGGCACATCGGCCGGTCGCGGCGTATCGGGTCGGGATTGCAGGCAGTCTGTCGGAAAATCGGCAGGCGCTGATGGTCGAACCGTTCATGTTGCGCATGCGCGAGCGTGCGCTTTCCGGCAAATTGAGCCCCAGGCAACGCCGTTCCGCATTGCAACTACTCGCGCACTTCGACATTTCCATGGCTCGCCAGGCGATCGCTTCAGGTCACCGCCTGGAGGGCTTGCGCTGGTTGCTCAAGGGACGCATGGGCGTGGTCCGCAAGCGCTGGTGGCTGACGGCGGTGATGGCAATCCTGGTTCCCGGCCAGCTGGTCAAGAGCTGGGAGAGCTGGCGTATCCGTCGGACAGTCAGGATACCGCTGCATAATCGGCGCGCCTGATCAGTCTGCACAGCGTCTGCGCTGCCGATGATGTCGTGGGCCCTGCAGTCGGCAAATTCTTTTCGAGGAAAACCATCATGGCCCGCTTCATCCTGCTGCGCCGAATTGTCGTGTTATGCGCCTTTGCGGTTTGGTGCGGCATGGCGCAGGCCTGGCCTGACCGTCCGGTGGCGCTGGTCGTGCCGTTTGCAGCCGGGGGACCGACCGACACGATCGCTCGCATCGTTGCGGAGCGCATCTCACGCGGAATGGGTCAGCCGGTGGTGGTGGAAAACATCGCCGGGGCCGGGGGAACGATTGCGAATGCGCGCGTGATCAAGGCTGCGCCGGACGGCTACACGATGATGATCGGCCACGTGGGGACGCACGTTCTCGCGCAGGCCGTCCAGGGGCTCGCCGTAGACTATCTCAGCGACTTCGACCCGGTTGCCCTGATTGCAACCAATCCGGAAGTGATCCTGTCCCGCAACGGCGTGCCGGCCAGAAACCTGCAGGAACTTCTGGATTGGGTCAGGGCCAACCCGGGAAAGGTTTCCTTTGGAAGCGGCGGAGCCGGCACTCCATCGCATGTGATGGCGGCGCAGTTCAGCACCCTCGTCGCGCCGCTGAACATCCTTCACTACCGGGGGTCCGGTCCCGCGATGCTGGACGTGGTTGCCGGCCACGTGGACCTTTCCTTCGAGCAAGCCGCAACCGGTCTGGCATTCGTGCGGTCCGGCCAGGTCCGCGCCTACGCGATCACCTCGAAGAGCCGGATCGCTTCCTCCCCCGACATTCCAACTGTGGATGAAGCAGGACTTCCGGGCTTCTACATGTCGGTGTGGCACGCCATCTGGGTCCCCAGGGGCACGCCGCGAGACGTGGTCAACAGGCTCAACGGCGCGTTGCGGGAAGCGCTGGCCGATCCGGTCGTGCGCAAGCGTTTCGCCGAGATGGGCCAGGAAATTCCTTCCGTGGAACAGCAGACCCCCGAGGCATTGCGAGCCTTTCACAAGTCCGAGATCGACAAGTGGCATCCCATCGTCAAGGCCGCCAACATCCGGGCCAATTGAGGCCGGGTCGGCGCGTCCCCGGCTGGCTGCTGGGCGCAGCCTTCATGGTCTCGAACAGTCTTGCAGCCGAGGCGCCCGACCCCGACACGCTCGATGCCGGCAACGCTGCAACGGCCCGGCACGCGGTCACGTTCGGCCTCACCGAAGCCGACGAGGTGACGCGCAATCTGCATGGAGGCCTGCGCAAAGGGCAGGCCTGGCGGGGTCTCACCACATTGAACCTGACCGTGGACACGCAAGCGGCCCGCGCCTGGCGTGGCGGCACCTTGTTCGCCAGCGCCTTGCAGATCCATGGCCGGCAGTTCACGCCGGACTACGTCGGCAGCATTCATACCGCCAGCAACCTGGAGGCGCGTAAAGCCACCCGGTTGTGGGAGCTGTGGTACCAGCACCAGATCAGTGAAACACTGGAACTCAAGATCGGCCAGCAAAGCCTCGACCAGGAATTCATGATCAACAGCGGTGCCGGCCCCTTCGCTGCCGCCTACTTCGGCTGGCCGGCCTTGCCTTCGGTGGACCTCCCAGCCAGCGGCGGCGTCTACCCGCTGGCCAGCCTCGGCGTGCGAGCGCGGGTCGGGCTGTCGGACGCTTCCACCGTCCTGGTGGGCGTCTTCGCCGGCGATGCCGCCAATTCCAGCACCCAGGACGCGCAGATCGCCAATCCTCGGGGGACCACGTTCAGCTTGCACGGAGGTACCTTTGCCATCGCCGAATACCAGTACGCGTTGAACCGGGCAGCGCCCGGCGATGCCGCAGGCGCCACGGGTTTGCCCGGGACCTACAAGCTCGGCGCGTGGCACCACAGCGCGAGTTTTGCCGACCAGCGCTTCGATGCCCAGGGCTTGTCTCAGGCCAACCCGTCCAGCAACGCAAGCATGGCGCAGCGCCACGGGAATTACAGCCTGTATGCCGTGGCGGACCAGATGCTCTGGCGTGCATCCGCCGGTGGGCTCCGGGCCGTGAATGTTTTTGCGCGCGCGATGGCCGCGCCGCCAGACCGCAATCTGGTCAGCTTCTCCGCCGATGCGGGCGTGACCGTGACCGCGCCCTTTGCCTCGCGTCCCCGTGACGTGCTGGGCGTCGGCCTGGCTTTTCTCAAGCTCAGCCCGCGGGCGCAGGCACTGGACCGGGACGGCAATGTGTTCAACGGCACGCGCCTTCCCGCGAGGAACCACGAAACGCTGCTGGAAGCCAGTTACCAGTATCAAGTGAGGGCGTGGTGGCTGCTGCAGGGGATCGTTCAGTACACCGTGCGGCCCGGAGCCGGGGCCGTGGACCCCAACGACGCGACACAGACCCGGCGCATTCCGAACGCGACCGTCATCGGCCTGCGCACCGCGGTCACTTTTTAAAGCGACCTATGGCGACGACGCGCTCGGCTTGTTGGTTGGAGGCCGGGGATTTTCATCCCTCGGCCGGTCCGAACGGTATTCCTTTGCCGCCGCCTGTGCGACCTGCTCGGCGGTCAGGTTCGTGCGCGCAAACCAGAGCTTCCGCTCCTCGTCGTCCGCGACCGTTGGCCTTGAAGACGTCGTCACGATGGCGCCGGGATCGTCAGAAAACGCCGAACAGTTTCAGGACAATGATGAGCGCGAGCGGAACGCCCAAGAGCCAGAGAACAATGCCCATGTCGATCTCCACGAGTTGTGAACCGATTGGAGCCGGTCTCGCCGCCCTTGCGGCGACATCGCGGCGCGATGGGCCGTAGGCGGATGCCCAGTCAGGACGTCGGCGCCTGCGGACGCTTCACGGGAGGCCGGTCTGTCGGTGGATCGACTCTCCCAATGCGCCGGGGGCCTAGAATCCTCCGCTCCGAGTCAACGCGTTGGAAAGAGCTGGATGCGGGCAATGTGGTGCGCCTTTCTTTTCGCTGTCGCCTTGGCCGGCTGCGGCAAGCCCTCTTTCGACACTGATGCCAACCCGAAACTGCAGACAGCGGTCATCGCGGGGAGCCTGGCCTTATCCACCATCAAC
>JAYUHN010000295.1:0-11811 GCA_043766965.1 Ramlibacter sp.
GCCGATCCAGCGCGCCTGCGGGAGCAGATCGTGCTCAACGCGGGGCGCCAGTTCCCACAGGGGGATGTGCAGCACTGGTGGCATACGCCCGGCGGTGAAGGTGTGCGGACCCATTTTTCCGACGACCTGCTATGGCTGCCGTATGCCTGCGCGCATTACCTGGAGGCCACCGGGGACGCCGCGCTGCTGGACGAGCAGGTCCAGTTCATCGACGGTCCCGCCATTCCGGCAGGCGACGAAGACGCTTACTACACGCCGCAGGCCGGCGCCGAATCGGCGAGCGTCTATGAACACTGCGCGCGCACGATCGACCGCAGCCTGCCGATCGGCGCGCACGGACTGCCGCTGATGGGGACGGGCGACTGGAACGACGGCATGAACCGCGTCGGCCACCAGGGCCGGGGCGAATCGGTCTGGCTGGCCTGGTTCCTGTGCGCCGTGGTGGAGCGCTTCGCGCCGCTGGCCCAAGCCCGCGGCGAGGACGAACGCGCCAGGACGTGGCTACGCGCGCGGCAGCAATGGATCGCGGCCTTGCACGGTCCTGGCTGGGACGGCGCGTGGTTCAGGCGCGCCTTCTTCGACAACGGCGAGGCGCTGGGCTCGCAGGCCAACGACGAATGCCGGATCGACCTGATCGCGCAGGCCTGGTCGGTGCGGTCGGGCGCCTCCACGCCCGCGTTCACCGCCCCGGCCCTGGCCGCCATGAAGCGCCAGCTGTTCGACGCGGAGTCCGGCCTGTTGCTGCTGTTGACGCCGCCCCTGCAGCACTCGCAGAACAACCCGGGCTACATCCAGGCCTATCCTCCGGGCGTGCGTGAGAACGGCGGACAGTACTCGCACGCGGCCGTGTGGGGCTTGATGGCGCAAGCGCTCACTGGCGACGTCGAAGGCGCGTGGAACAGCTTCAAGGCGGTCAGCCCGGCGCACCGCAGCAAACCCGAGCGGGCCGCGGTCTACGAACTGGAACCCTACGTCACCGCCGGCGACATCTATGGCGCCGCGCCGTACCGCGGGCGCGGCGGCTGGAGCTGGTACACGGGCTCCGCGGCCTGGCTGTACCGGGCCGCAGTGGAAACGTTGCTCGGACTGTCGGTGCGGCCCGGCACGCTGTCACTCTCGCCGCGACTGCCCGCCCACTGGCCTTCGTTCGAGATCCGGCTGCGAGTCCAGCACCGCGACATCACCTTGCACTGGGAGCGCGATGCTCACCCAGAGACCCTGGTCAAAGCGGATCTGCGGCTCGCCTGGGGCGAGTGGGTCGAACTGGAGCGCTTGCGGCCGGTGGCGGTGCTGCTGGTTCGCGGCGAGCCGCCCACCGCGGCGGCGCTGGACCTCACCGTCCCAGCAGTTCACCAACCGGCTTGAGGTGGTCGACGCGGTCGCACACCGCTTTCACCACCATGAGGATCGGGATTCCGAGCAGCAGGCCCCAGACGCCCCACAGCCAGCCCCAGCCAAGCACACCGATGAACACCACGACCGGGTTCATGCGGCTGGAGCGGCTGGTCAGCCAGGGCATCAATAGATTGCCGACGATGGTATGGATGAAAAGCGACGCAGCGGCGATCGCCAACGTCATGTTGATCTCGCCGAATTGCAGGAAGGCGACCAGCCCCGCAGCACCCGTGATGAGCGCCGAGCCGATGTAGGGGATCAGGTTGAGCAAGCCAGCGGCGAAGCCCCAGACGGCGGCATGCTTCAGGCCGAGCGCCCAGAACGACAAGCCGGTGGCGACCCCGACCACGATGCTCCCCAGCAGCTGCACCAGCAGGTAACGCTGGATCTGCGAATTGATCTCGTCGAGCGCCTGCACGGTGATCTTCTTGTCCGACAACGTGGTGCCGGTGATCTTCACCAGCTTGCGGCGGAAGGTGTCGCCGGACAGCAGCAGGAAATATGTGAGGAAGGTGACGACGGTCACCTGCCCCACCAGGCTCGCCAGGCCGAGGGTGCCGTTCCAGAGGTGTTCCCTGATGTCGAAGCGCGGCTTTTCGATCACCACCCGTTGCACCCCACGCGAGGACGAGGCTGCGGGGCTCGCTTCTTCGGCCGCCTGCTCCAGTTGCGCCGCGGCTTTCTGCATGGTTTGCAGCGCCGTGTCCGGCCGGTTGGTGCGCTGCATCGAGCTGCGCAGCTTCTGCGCCGCATCCGGCAGCGAAGCAATCAGCGCGTTGGCGTCGTCACTGAACGCATAAACCGACATGCCGGTGCCGCCCAGGATGCCCAGGATCAGCACCGCGGAGCTGAGGGCACGCGGGATCCGCGCCCGCTCCATCGCATCGACCAGCGGCGACAGCGCATAGCTGAACATGAAACCGAGCATCATCGGGATGAAGAACGCACTGGCCCAACGCAGCGTGGCCAGCACGGCCAGGACGGTCAACAGCACCAGAGTCATGCTGCGGATATTCACCGGCAGGTGCAGCAGAACCTGCGACGGTTCGTCGCGCCAGGCCGGCAACGGTGCGTCGACCATCTGGCCATCGTCCTTGTTCGTGTTCGTGTTCGTGTTCATGTTGATGTCGCCCTTTCATGTTCTACCCGACCCCTGTTCGGCGCCGTCTCAGACCGAGATCGCATCGCGCACCGCGCTGAGCTGCCGGCGGGAAACGGCCAGCAGTTCCTCGATGCCGTTCAGGCGCACGGCCCAGACTTCCCCTTCTTCCGGGTCGTCGTGTTTTTCGAGGGCGCGAACCGCGTTGCGCGCCACCAGCGCATTGCGGTGCACCCGCATGAACAGCGCCGCGTACTTCTCCTCCAGCTCACTCAAGGAGGCGTCGAGAATATAACTTCTGGCAGCCGTGCGGACCGTGACGTATTTAAGCTCGGCCTTGAAATACAGCACCTCCGCCAGTGGCACCCGCTCCGCGCGGCCCCGGTCCTGGATCACCAGCACCTCCACCGACGTCTCGGGCTGCACGCCCCGCGCCGAAATGTTCGACCGCTCCGCTTTCTGTAATGCGATCTGGAGCCGTTCCAGCCGCACCGGCTTGGTCAGGTAATCCGCCGCCTCGAGCTCGAAGGCCTCCACCGCGTGCTCTGCGTGGGCGGTGACGAAAATGACGGCGGGCGGCTGCGCCAGCATGCGCAGCGCCTGCGCCAGCGCCAGTCCGTCCGCTCCCGGCATACGGATGTCCAGCAGCACCGCGTCGAAAGGCTGCCGGCGCAGCATCTCCATCGCCTGCGTGGCGTTGGCCGCCTCGCCGCCGACACGCGCCGCAGGCGCCGTGCAATCACCCAGCAGCGTGCGCAGGCGCGACCGCGCCAGCGGTTCATCGTCGACAACCAGCACTTGCAAAGTCATCTTGAAACCTGCGCTCTTCGAGCTGCGGTGCCATGAGCCTTCGGAGCGGCCGGGCGGCTCATGCCGGAACCTCGATGCGGACCTGGTATACGCCCTCGACCAGCGCCGTCTGGAACTGGCCCTGCACGTCGTGCAGCAGCCGGAGCCGGTCGCGCACGTTGTCCTGCGCCACCCCATGCCCACGCAGGCCCTGACCCGCCGGCACGGTGTTGGTCACCTTGATCACCACGATGCTGCCGCGCCGCTGGGTGCTGATCCGCACCTGCGCCCCGACCGCGCTGGGCTCGACGCCATGCTTGACCGCGTTCTCCACCAGCGGCTGCAGCACCAGGGGCGGTACCTTGGCGTTGCCCGCGTGAGGATCGAGCGCCCACTCGACCCGCAGCCGCTCGCCGAAGCGCACCTGCTCGATGCCCAGGTAGCGTCGCGCGAGGGCGACTTCCTCCGCCAGCGTGACCGATTCGCCCTGGTCCACCAAGGCATTGCGAAACAGGTCGCTCAGGTCTTCCAGCAGCGTCTCGGCGCGAGCGGGGTCGTCCCGCACCAGCGCGATGGCGCTGTTGAGGGTGTTGAACAGAAAGTGCGGCCGGATTCGCGCCTGCAGCTCGGCGAGCCGCGCCGCCGTCGCCGCCGGCGTGCGGCCCTTCGCCCGCAAGAACAATGCCGCGACCAGCAATGCCGACAACATCGCACCCGTGAATGCGGAGGCCAGCCACGGGGCGCTGCTGGCGATTCCCATCCACCGCAGCAAGCCGCAGCCATAAAGGCCCGCCAACGCGCCGAGGACCATGCCGAAGGCGGCCTGGAATGGAGGCTGCAGGCGCTCCAACTGCCCCTTCAGGCTGCAAGTAACGATCAGCCAGCCCAGCGTGGCCGGCAAAGCGGCACCGGTGAGGATCGAGAGCCGCAGCAGCCATTCCCCCACATCGGAAGCCCCGAACATGGCGCCTGCCATCATCGTGGCCTCGACAAACAGGACCGCGCGCATGATGACCCCCACATGGCACGCGTCGAAGACCAGGACCCGCGGCGGTTTGCGCCGCTGGACGGGCTCCTCCATGAAGGTCGATAAAATTTGCGAGTCTTTCATCACAATTGGGATCAGCTCCCGATTATTGCCCCATGACCTCCAGCCAGCTCGATAAAAAGTCCCAAGCATGGTCGGCCCTGTTCTCGGAACCGATGAATGAGTTGGTGCAACGCTACACGGCCAGCGTGTTGTTCGACCAACGCCTGTGGCAAGCCGATCTGGAGGCCTCGCTTGCCCACGCGGGCATGCTGGCCACCCAGGGCATCATTTCGAAGCCGGACCACGCCGCGATCGAAACCGGCATGTTGCAGATCCGCGGGGAAATCGAGTCGGGCGCGTTCGAGTGGAAGCTGGACCTGGAAGACGTTCATCTCAATATCGAGGCGCGCCTGACGCAGCTCGCGGGCGACGCGGGCAAACGGCTGCACACCGGCCGCAGCCGCAACGACCAGGTCGCGACCGATGTGCGCCTGTGGCTGCGCGGCGAGATCGACCTGATCGCCACGCTGCTGGCCGGCCTGCAGCGCGCGCTTGTTGCGATCGCGGAAAAGAATGTAGATGTGATCCTGCCCGGTTTCACCCATCTGCAGGTCGCGCAGCCGGTGAGCTTCGGTCACCACATGCTGGCATACGTCGAGATGTTCAGCCGCGATGCCGAGCGCATGCAGGAGGTCCGCCGGCGCGTCAACGTCCTGCCGCTGGGCGCAGCGGCACTGGCCGGCACCAGCTATGCGCTGGACCGGGAACTGGTGGCGCGGACGCTGGGAATGGACGGCGTTTGCCAGAATTCGCTGGACGCGGTGAGCGACCGGGACTTCGCCATCGAGTTCACTGCCGCCGCGTCGATCGCCATGGTCCACGTCAGCCGGCTATCGGAAGAACTGGTTCTCTGGATGAGTCAAAGCTTCGGCTTCATCCAGATCGCCGATGGTTTCTGCACCGGCTCGTCGATCATGCCGCAGAAGAAAAACCCGGACGTGCCGGAGCTGGCCCGGGGCAAAACGGGTCGCGTGGTGGGCCACCTGATGTGCCTCCTGACGCTGATGAAAGGCCAGCCGCTGGCCTACAACAAGGACAATCAGGAAGACAAGGAGCCGCTGTTCGACACCGTCGATACCTTGAAGGACACGCTGCGTATCTTCGCGGAAATGGTCGGCGGCATCAGTGTGAAAGCGCAGGCGATGGAACAGGCGGCGCTGAAAGGTCACGCCACTGCGACCGACCTGGCCGACTACCTGGTGAAGAAGGGGTTGCCGTTTCGCGACGCGCACGAGACCGTTGCCCACGCGGTAAGAGCCGCGGTCTCGCAACAGGTCACCCTGTCCGAGTTGCCGCTTGCCGTGTTGCAGCAGTTCAATCCGGAGATCGGGATGGATGTGTACGACGTCCTCAGCCTGCGCGGCTCGCTGAATGCGCGCGATATCCTGGGCGGCACGGCGCCGGCGCAGGTTCGGCAGCAGATCGAGCGGCACAAGGCGCGCCTGGGCTGAAACTGACATCCATACGCGAAGGGCGCGAAAGATTCGCGAAAGACGCGAAAGCGACAACCAAAATGCTGATGATGGTTCCTTCGCGCCCTTCGCGAGCTCTTCGCGTTCTTCGCGTTCTTCGCGTTCGGGAGTGTGTCCTTAAGCCCGGCCTAAGCGCCCGCTGCGCATAATTTACGGATGCGCCTGCTGCTGGTCGAGGACGACACCATGATCGGCGAAGCCGTGCTGGACGCCCTGCGCGCCGAGCACTACGCCGTGGACTGGGTGCGCGACGGCGGCATGGCGGATACGGCGTTGCGCAGCGAAGCCTATGACCTGGTGCTGCTCGATCTCGGCCTGCCGGGGCGGGGCGGACTGCAGGTGCTGCGCGACTTGCGTGAGCGGCGCGAGACGGTGCCGGTGCTCATCGCCACGGCGCGCGACGCGATTGGCGACCGCATTGCCGGCCTCGACGCCGGCGCCGACGACTATGTGGTGAAGCCGTACGACGTGGACGAGTTGCTGGCGCGGATCCGCGCGCTACTGCGCCGCAGCGCAGGCCGCGGCGAGCCGGTCTTCAGCCACATGGGTGTCACGCTCAGGCCCGCGACCCGCGAAGCCAGCGTCAACGGCGAGCCGGTGGCGCTTTCCGCCCGCGAATGGGCGGTGCTGGAACCGATGCTGCAGCGTCCCGGCGCGGTGTTCTCACGCGTCCAGCTGGAACAAAAACTGTACGGCTGGAAAGACGACATCAGCAGCAACGCGGTCGAGGTTTATGTCCACGGCCTGCGCAAGAAGCTGGGCGCCGGGATGATCGAAACCGTGCGCGGGTTGGGCTACCTGGTGCCGCGGCAATGAACGGGCAGCCTCCGGCCTCCTCCCGGTCCGCGCCATCGCTGCGGCGCCGGTTGCTCTGGCTGGTGCTGGCGGCGATCGCCCTCGCCTCGCTGCTGCAGGCAAGCACCGCTTACCACACCGCATTGAAGCAGGCCGATGCGATGTTCGACGAGCACTTGCAGGAGATCGCCCGCTCGATCCATGGCGGTCTGCCGGTGTCGCCGGCGCCGGGGCTCGGGGACGCCGCCTACGACTTCCAGGTGCAGATCTGGGGGCCGGACGGTGCGCAGCTGTTCCGCTCTCCGCGTACTGCCCTGCCGCCATTGGCGGTGCTCGGCTTTTCCGACGGGATGGCCGGGGGTGTGCGCTATCGGGTGTATTCGCTGCAGACGCCCGAGCAGACGGTGCAGATCGCCCAGGACCTCGATGCCCGCCAGGCCCGGGCAAGGTCGCTGGCCCTGCGGGCTGTGTTCCCGGTCGCGCTGCTGGCGCCGCTGTTGATGCTGGCGGTGTGGTGGCTGATCGACCGCTCGCTGGCGCCGGTGGAACGGACCCGCCGGCAGGTCGCGGGTCGCGCCGCCGACGACCTGTCGCCGTTGCCCGATGCGGGCCTGCCGCAGGAAATCCTGCCACTGGTGCAGGAACTCAACCTGCTGTTCGGCCGGGCCCGGCTGGCCTTCCAGGCCCAGCGCGATTTCGTCGCCGATGCGGCGCATGAGTTGCGGTCGCCGCTGACGGCGCTGAAGCTGCAGGCCCAGGCCCTGCGGCGCCCGCCGGACGATGCGGCGCGCGATGCCGCCGTCGCGCGGCTCAACGACGGCATCGACCGGGCCATCGACCTGGTCGGGCAGCTGCTGGCGCTGGCGCGGGAAGAAAGCGGCAACAGTGCGGCGACGCCCCAGAGCGTCGTGCTGCAGGATGTGGTGCGGGACGTCGTCTCGCAGGTCTTGCCGCAGGCGCATGCGAAGCGGATCGATCTTGGCCTGGTGCCGCCCGAGCACGAATTCCTTGCCGTCGATGGCCAGTCGCACGGGGTGCAGACGCTGCTGCGCAACCTGCTGGAGAACGCGATCAAGTACACGCCCGAGGGCGGCCAGGTGGACATCTCGCTGTCGCTGCGCGACCGGGCTCCCTGCCTGGTGGTGGAAGACAGCGGCCCCGGCCTGCCCGAGGCCGAGCGCGAACGTGTCTTCGACCGGTTTTACCGCGTTGCCGGCAGCCGGGCTTCGGGCAGCGGCCTGGGCCTCGCCATCGTCAGGGCGATTGCGGCCAGCCATGGCGCAACCGTCACCCTGGACCGGTCGCCGCGGCTGGGGGGCTTGCGGGTCCAGGTCCGCTTTCGCGCCACGGCTTAAGACTTGCCTAAGGCGGCGCCGCCATAGTTGACTGGCGCCGAACCGCAACCCAACCTGTTTTTATCCGAGGAGCAATCCATGTCCAACGCATCCCTCAAGTCCGCACCCCTGGTGCTGGCGCTGCTGGCCGCCGGCGTCATCGGCGGTGCCGGCGTCGAAGCGCTGCACCGCACTGGCGCCCATGCCGCCGGCGGATCGCAGACGGCGACTGCGATGGCGACCTCGGCCTCTGCTACGCCGACGACGCCGACGACGCCGACGGCACCGACGGCCCCTGTTGGCACCATCGCACCACCGGACTTTTCCAAGATCACCGAACGCTACGGACCCGCAGTCGTGAACGTCAGCGTCAGCGGCACGCGCGCCGTCGCGCCGGCGGACGGCGACCCGGCCGGGTTCGACGGCGATTCGTTCGAGTTCTTCCGCCGCTTCCAGCCAGGCCAGCAGGGCCGCGGACGGCCCGCGCCGCGCAGCATGCCCATGCTGGGCCAGGGCTCGGGCTTCATCGTCAGCGCGGACGGCATCATCCTCACCAACGCGCATGTAGTGAAGGATGCGAGTGAAGTGACCGTCAAGCTCACCGATCGGCGTGAATACCGGGCGAAGGTGCTCGGGGCCGATCCGAAGACCGACGTGGCTGTGTTGAAGATCGAGGCCCGGAACCTGCCAGTGGTCGCGGTTGGCAACGTGAAGGACCTGCGCGTGGGCGAATGGGTGCTGGCCATCGGCTCGCCCTTCGGTTTCGAGAACACCGTCACCGCCGGCGTCGTCAGTGCCAAGGGCCGCTCGCTGCCGCAGGACAGCGCGGTGCCATTCATCCAGACCGACGTCGCCGTGAACCCCGGAAACTCCGGCGGTCCGCTGTTCAATTCGCGTGGCGAAGTGGTGGGCATCAACTCGCAGATCTACAGCCAGTCGGGCGGCTACCAGGGTGTGTCGTTCGCGATCCCGATCGACCTGGCGACCCATGTCAAGAACCAGATCGTGGCGACCGGCAAGGTCGAACATGCGCGGCTCGGCGTCGCAGTGCAGGAAGTAAACCAGGCCCTGGCCGACTCGTTCGGTCTCGACCGCCCTGAAGGCGCGCTGGTCTCCGGCGTCGAGAAGGGCGGCCCTGCCGACAAGGCCGGACTGCAGCCCGGGGATGTGATTCGCGGCGTCGACGGCCAGCCCATCATCGCCTCGGGCGACCTGCCGGCGTTGATCAGCCGCTCGGCCCCCGGCGACTCGGTGAAACTCGACGTCTGGCGCAAGGGCGGCCGAGTACAGCTGGCGGCGCGCCTGGCCAACGCCGCTGACAAGGTGGCCCAGGCCGTTGCGGCCCAGGAGGCGGCCGGTGGAGGCAAGCTCGGGCTCGCCTTGCGGCCGCTGGAAAGCGCCGAGGCGCGGCAAGCGGGCGTGGCCGGCGGATTGGTGGTCGAGGCCACGAGCGGTGCCGCGGCGCGAGCCGGTGTCGAGGCCGGGGACGTGCTGCTCGCGGTCAACGGAGCACCCGTCACCAACATCGAGCAGGTCCGCGCAGTGGTCGCGAAATCCGGCAAGTCGGTGGCGCTCCTGATCCAGCGCGGCGAAGACAAGATTTTCCTGCCGGTGCGGATCGGCTGATCGCCGGCACGGCGCTGCGGTTAGCATGGCCGCTAACCGACTGGAGAATTCCCGTGCCCGTGATCACCACCATCGAGGACCTGCGCGTCCGCGCCCAGCGGCGCGTGCCGCGCATGTTCTACGACTACGCCGATTCCGGCTCGTGGACCGAGAGCACCTACCGCGCCAACGAAACCGATTTCGAACGGATCAAGTTCCGCCAGCGGGTCGCCGTGAACATGGAGAGCCGGTCCACCCGCGTCACGATGGCCGGGCAGGAGGCCGCAATGCCGGTGGCGATCGCGCCGACCGGCCTGACCGGGATGCAGCACGCCGACGGCGAGATTCTGGCTGCCCGCGCCGCAAAGAACTTTGGCATCCCGTTCACGCTCTCGACCATGAGCATCTGCTCGATCGAAGACGTCGCAGCCGCCACCGACCGCCATCCGTTCTGGTTCCAGCTCTACGTGATGCGCGACCGCGAATTCATCGAGCGCCTGATCGACCGGGCCAAGGCGGCGAATTGCTCCGCGCTGGTGCTCACCCTCGATCTGCAGATCATCGGCCAACGCCACAAGGACCTGATCAACGGCCTCTCAGCGCCGCCGAAGATGACGCTTGCCAGCATCATTAACCTGATGACGAAGCCGGGGTGGTGCATGGAGATGCTGGGCACGCCGCGCCGCAATTTCGGCAACATCGTCGGCCACGTCAAGGGCGTCGAGAACATGGGCTCACTGTCGGAATGGACCAGCAAGCAGTTCGACCCCCGCCTGTCCTGGGCCGACGTCGACTGGGTCCGGAAACGCTGGGGCGGAAAGCTGATCCTGAAGGGCATCCAGGACGTGGAAGACGCCCGCATCGCAGCCGATTCGGGCGCCGACGCGCTGATCGTCTCCAACCACGGCGGTCGCCAGCTCGACGGCGCGCCGTCGTCGATTTCGGCGCTGCCCGCCATCGTGGAAGCCGTCGGCCACCGGATGGAAGTGCATATGGACGGCGGCATCCGCTCGGGCCAGAGCGTGCTGAAGGCCTGGGCGCTGGGCGCCCGCGGCACCTATATCGGCCGCGCGATGCTGTACGGGCTGGGTGCCATGGGCGAGGAAGGCGTGACCAAAGCCCTGCAGATCATCCACCGCGAGCTCGACCTCACCATGGCCTTTTGCGGCCACACCGACATCCGTCAGGTCGACAAGGGCATCCTGCTGCCGGGCAGCTATTGACCGGCAGGCAAACGGTCAGACGTATGCCCGGGCTGCGTCGCCGTGGGCGCCGATCATGGCTTCGAACTGGTCGATCAGCGGCTGCGGAATTTCCGCCATCGGCGTCTGCGTCGACAGCCACTGGCACAGGGTTGCGTCGGTGATCTGCGGCAGCACCTCGAAGTAGACACCGTCGGCACGGTCGCCGGGAGTTGCTGAATTGCGGAACCGGAAGCCGCCTTTCCAGACACCGCCGCCGGCCGGCGCGTACTTTTCCTTGGCCTGGTATTTGTAGCCCAGCCAATAGGTGCGGACGGCCTTTTCCTTGCGCACTTCGACCACGTAAACGTCACCGCCGGCGGCGGCTTCGCTGGCTTCTGGCTCCCTGGAAGTGTAGGAATGCGGGGTCTTGCGGATGGCCTTGAGATTGGCCAGAAGGGGACCCTGTTCTTCGACGATGTGTTTCACTGCGTAAGCGGCCAATGGACTTCTCCCGTTAGGCGTGTGGTCGAACAACAGACACTATAGGGCCAGCTGGGCCGTCCGACACCTTTTGCGACAAAAATGTCGTGCGTCGCCCGCGCCGTTGCTCGATGACGCCGCCGCTATGCTTGGCGCGTGTCCAGTGCTCCGCCGACCCGCCGCATCGCCCACCTCGACATGGACGCGTTTTTCGCGTCGGTGGAATTGCTGCGCTATCCGCAGCTGAAGGGCCTGCCGATCGTCATCGGCGGGGGCCGCCGCAAGGTCGACGAACTCATCCGGGCAAGATACTCCGACCGCCCGCTGTCCGACATTCCAGCCGGTGCGTTTCCACTGCTCAAGGACTATGTCGGGCGTGGCGTCATCACCACGGCGACCTATGCCGCGCGCCAGTTCGGCGTCGGCTCCGCCATGGGCATGATGAAGGCCGCGAAGCTGGCCCCGAACGCGTTGGTGCTGCCGGTCGACTTCGATGAAGTGCGCAAGTACTCGCACGGGTTCAAGGCGATCATCCGCGACATCGCGCCGCTGGTGGAGGATCGCGGCA
>JAYUHN010000296.1:0-4488 GCA_043766965.1 Ramlibacter sp.
CATCAAGCTCGAAGGCGACGAAGTGCTGGACATGAAGTCCGGCGCCTTGTCCGACCTGCGCGGCCAGCGCGTCGCCATGATCTTCCAGGAACCGGCGACGGCTTTCGATCCCGTCTTCACCATCGGTCACCAGATCACCGAGACCATCAAGCGCCACACCGGCAAAAGCGAGAGCGATGCCTGGGCGCGCGCCAAGGAGCTGCTGGAGCTGGTGCGGATTCCCTCGCCGGCGCAGCGTCTGAAGTCCTATCCGCACGAGATGTCGGGCGGCATGCGCCAGCGCGCCATGATCGCAATGGCGTTGGCCGGCGAGCCGCGGCTGCTGATTGCCGACGAGCCCACAACGGCGCTCGACGTCACGATCCAGGCGCAGATCCTGGAGCTGATGCGTACGCTGCAGAGCGAAACCGGCACTGCGATCATCCTGATCACGCACGACCTGGGCGTGGTGGCCGAGGTAGCGGATGAGGTGGTCGTGATGTACGCCGGACGGGTGGTGGAGCGGGCCCCGGTCCACGCACTGTTCGAACAGCCGCAGCATCCGTACACGGTCGGCCTGCTCGGATCGATCCCGCGCCTGGATGTCGAGCGCGCCCGGCTGGCATCGATCGAAGGCCAGGTGCCCAGCCCGCTGAGGCGGCCCGCCGGCTGCAACTTCGCCGACCGCTGCCCGTTCGTGGTCGGCAAATGCCGCGCCGAGGCACCGCCTTTGCTGGAAGTCGGCGCGCAGCACCTGTCGGCGTGCTGGCGCGCTCCACTCGATCCGCAGCGGCTGATGGCGGCGCACGCAGAGGCGGCCGTCGCATGAACCTGCTTCAGGTCGAAGGCCTGGTCAAGCATTTTCCTGTTCGGCGCGGTGTGTTCGGACGGGTGAGCGGGGCCGTGCGCGCGGTGGATGGCGTCGACCTGCGGATCGCGTCGGGCGAAACACTTGGCGTGGTCGGCGAATCCGGCTGCGGCAAGTCGACTCTGGGTCGGCTGGTGCTGCGGTTGATCGAGCGCACGGGCGGACGCATCACATTCGATGGCGAGGACTTGTGCGCACTCGACGCGACGGCATTGCGCTCGCGCCGGCGCGCGCTGCAGATCATCTTCCAGGATCCGTACTCGTCCCTGAATCCGCGCATGACGGTGAACCAGACCCTGACCGAACCGCTGATGCTGCACGGCCTGCACCACGGCCGGCATCGGGAGCGGGTGGCTGAACTGCTGCAGACGGTGGGTCTTGCGCCCGAACATGCCGCCCGTTACCCGCACGAGTTTTCGGGCGGCCAGCGCCAGCGGATCGGCATCGCCCGCGCACTGGCCGCCGAGCCCAAGCTGATCGTCTGCGATGAAGCGGTATCCGCCCTTGACGTCTCGGTGCAGGCGCAGGTGGTGAACCTGCTGCAGGACCTGCAGCGCCGGTTCGGGCTCGCCTACATGTTCATCGCACACGATCTTGCGGTGGTGAAACACATCGCGGACCGCATCGCGGTCATGTATCTGGGACGGATTGTCGAATTGGCCGATCGGCGCGCGCTGTTCGCCGCGCCACGCCATCCGTATACCCAGGCGCTGCTGGCCGCGATCCCGCTGCCCGAGCCGGGGCTTCGGCGCCAGCGGGCCGTGCTGGCGGGGGACGTCCCGAGCCCGCTGAATCCGCCGAGCGGCTGCCACTTCCACACCCGTTGTCCACACGCCCGTGCGCTGTGCTCGGAAACATCGCCGCCACTGGACGCTGGCGATGGACATGCCGTGGCATGCCATTTCTGGCGCGAGATTCCCGCGCCCGCCGCACTACCGCAGTCGGCTGTCCCCGTCTCGGCGCAGCAGCGCCTGCAGCTGCTGCAGGCGGCGTTCACCGTCCCGGCGCCGGCACCAGCACCAACCCCAGGCTGAATCGACAGCGTCCGCCCCAGCCAGCCCTTCGTTTTTTCCAGGAGATCGCCGTCATGCCTTTCAAACCAACTTTTCTCTGGCCGCTGCTGCTCGGGCTAAGCGCTTTTGCGGTCCAGGCCCAGACGCTGCGCGTCGGACTGGCGGAGGACGCCGACGTCCTCGATCCGACGCTGGCGCGCAGCTTCGTCGGGCGGGTCGTGTTCGCCGCGCTCTGCGACAAGCTGCTGGACATCGACGAAAAGCTCAACATCGTGCCGCAGCTGGCGACCGGCTACGAATGGTCGGCCGACAGCAAGGCGCTGACGCTGAAGCTGCGGCCGGACGTCACCTTCCACGACGGCGAGAAGTTCGACGCCGCGGCTGTGAAATTCAACATCGAGCGGCACAAGACCATGCCGGGGTCGAATCGCCGTGGCGAGCTGGCGCCGGTCGCGACCGTCGACGTGCTCGATCCCATGACGGTGCGCCTGAACCTGTCCGCGCCGTTCTCGCCGCTGCTCGCGCAGCTGGCGGATCGCGCCGGAATGATGGTCTCGCCCAAGGCCGCGAAGGCGGAAGGCGACAAGTTCGGCGCCCATCCGGTCTGCTCCGGGCCCTTCAAGTTCGTCGAACGCGTGGCGCAGGACCGGATGGTGTTCGAGCGCTATGCCGGCTACTACAACAAAGGCGCCATTCACTTCGACAAGGTGATCTACACACCGATTCCGGATGCCACGGTGCGGCTGGCCAACCTCAAGTCCGGCCAGCTGGACTTCATCGAGCGGGTCGCTTCCAGCGACATCGAAAAGATCCGCGCGGAAAAAAAGCTCAAGACGTCGCGCATCACCGAGATCGGCTACCAGGGCATCACGATCAACGTCGGCAAGAGCGAGCAGGCCAAGAAGAATCCGCTGGGCCGTGACCCGCGTGTGCGCGAAGCCTTCGAGCTGTCGCTGGACCGGCAAGGCCTGGTGCAGGTGGTGATGGACAACGAAGCCATTGCCGGCAACCAGTGGGTCGCGCCGAACAACGCGTACTACGCGAAGAACATGCCCATGCCGAAGCGCAACATCGAGCGGGCCAAGGCCCTGCTCAAGGACGCGGGGGTTCCCAACCCCAGCTTCACGCTGGTCACGCCGACGACGTCGGACGCGCAGCGCATCGCGCTGGTGGTGCAGGCCATGGCCCGCGAGGCGGGCTTCGACATCAAGATCCAGGCCGCTGAATTCGCGACCTCGCTCGACATGGCTGACAAAGGCAACTTCGAAGCCTACGTGCTGGCCTGGAGCGGCCGGGCCGACCCGGACGGCAACCTGTTCAGCTTCGACGCCTGCAAGCAGCCCCTGAATTACGCCGGCTACTGCGACACCGAAACGGATGCGCTGCTGACGCAGTCGCGGGCCCTTCGGGATCCGGCGCAACGCAAGAAGGTGTTCGAGCAGATCGCCGCGAAGGTGCTGAAGGAACGTCCGATCGTGTATCTGTACCACCGCAACTGGCTGTGGGCCTACAACTCCAAACTGAGCGGCGTGCGCGAGATTCCGGATGGCCTGCTGCGGATCACGGGCCTGAAGCTGGCGCCGTGATGGAAAACCTCCGCCATTGCCCGCAGCCCCTTCGTCAATCCCGCGGAGGCGGGAACCCAGTGCGAAACCCCCGTCATTCCCGCGAAGGCGGGAATCCAGCGCTTCCGCACGCACGCTTCAAACGCCCTGGGCCCCCGCCGGCGCGCGGGTGACGATTTTCATGTTCGCCTACCTGGTCCGCCGCATCGCCTCCCTGGTACCGACATTGATTCTGGTGTCGATGCTGATCTTCGGGCTGCAGCAACTGCTGCCGGGCGATCCGGCGAAAATCCTGGCCGGCGAGGACCAGGATCCGCAGGTTGTGGAATACCTGCGCACCAAGCTGCACCTGGACCAGCCGCTGCCGGTGCAGTACGGGTACTGGATGGGCGGGGTGCTGCGCGGCGACCTGGGCGAGTCGACCCGCAACCAGGAACCGGTGCTGAAGCTGATTGCGCAGAAACTGCCGGTCACGCTGGAGCTGGCGCTGCTGGCCATGGCGATTGCGCTTGTGATCGGCATCCCGGCCGGCATCGTTTCCGCGGTCAAGCGCGGCAGTCCGTGGGATTACCTCGCCAACGTGTTCGCTCTCTGGGGATTGTCCACACCGAACTTCTGGCTCGGCATCCTGCTGATCATGCTGTTCTCGGTGAATCTCGGCTGGCTCCCCGCGTCCGGCTACGTCAGTCCGTTCGAAGACCTCGGCGCCAACCTGCGCGCGATGCTGATGCCGGCCTTCGTCCTGGGGAACGCCATCGCGGCGGTGTTGATGCGGCATACCCGCAGCGCCATGCTGCAGGTGCTGTCGGCTGACTATGTGCGGACGGCGCGCGCCAAGGGCTTGAACGAACGCACTGTGGTGATCAAGCATGCGCTGCGCAACGCGCTGACTCCGATCATCACCCTCGGCGCGCTGGAACTCGGCACGCTGCTTTCTGGCGCCGTGCTGACCGAGCAGGTGTTCACCATCCCCGGCTTCGGCAAGCTGATCGTCGACTCGGTATTCAACCGCGACTATCTGGTGGTGCAGGGCGTGGTGCTCGTCACCGCCACTGCATACATG
>JAYUHN010000297.1:0-1612 GCA_043766965.1 Ramlibacter sp.
GAATGCAACACGTGGCCGCTGACCAGGGACGGCGTGCCCAGGCCGCCCACGTCGCCGCCCGCCAACGAAGAAACGATGGTCATGTCGGTGTTGCTGGCCCAGGGCTTGCCTGAGCTCGAGCTGCCGGGGCCGCTGAATGCATTCGCGGCAAAGGTGACGCCGGCGTACTGATTCGACAGAATGGTTCCGACGGCCAGATTCTCGAAGTCGATGATCGTCGCGGAGGCGCACACCGCCGACAGCGACATCGACATCGTCAGTGCGGTTTTCAAGAGCGTTTTCATCGGCGGGTACTCCAGAACAGTTGACAGAGGGAAAAACTCCGCTCGGGCTGCATGGCGGTTGTGGACTGGTCGGCGTCGGGCGTCTCGCCCTTGAACACCCAGCTCACGCGGCACTGCTGATTCATCATAGGTTTCCGGATTCGAGCCTCGCACCCCCCTGAATCGGGGGGTAAGGTTACGAAATATTTATCATGGCTGCCAGCACCACCACCGCGCGTTGCACGCCGGCAGTGCCCGTGCCTGCGGCAACGTGAGGCCCGTCGCGGCGGCCTCATGGACGAGGCGGTTCGGCATGGTGAACCGGCACGGCAAGAAGCCGACGAGGATGCGCAGGAAAGCGGGCAGCGGCAGCAAGGCGCTCGTCACGCAGTGCGTGTGTCAGCGCAAGCCCTAGACTTTGCGCTTGTGCAGACCGACCGAGACCTTCACGCCATGTATCGCCGCACCCTGAACCTTGCCAGCGCCATTGCCACCACGGCCGCCGCCGCGCTGGCCATCGTCCTGCTGGTCAGCGCCCCCATCGCCCGCGCCCAGGCCTACCCGAACAAACCGGTGCGTCTGGTCGTGCCGTTCGCGCCGGGCGGCACCACCGACATCGTCGCCCGCGTGGTGGCCGAAAAGATCAACCTCGCGCTCGGTCAGCCCTTGATCGTCGAGAACAAGGCCGGTGGCGGTGGCTCGGTGGGTGCGCTCGACACCGCGCGCGCCACGCCCGACGGCTATGCGCTCGGCATGGCCACGGTGTCCACCACCGCTGCGAACCCGGCCATCAACCCGAAGCTGGCCTACAACCCGCTGACCGACTTCACGCCCATCATCAACGTGGCGGCCACGCCGAACGTGATCGCCGTGCACCCGAGCTTTCCGGCCCGCGACTACAAGGGCTTCCTGGCCGAGCTGAAGAAGAACCCCGGCAAGTACAGCTTCGCGAGTTCCGGCACCGGCGGCATCGGTCACTTGCAGATGGAGTTGTTCAAGAACTTGTCGGGCACCTTCATCACGCACATTCCGTACCGTGGCGCCGGGCCGGCGCTGAACGACACGGTGGCCGGCCAGGTGCCGATGATCTTCGACAACATGCCGTCGGCGCTGCCCTTCATCAAGGACGGGCGGCTCATCGCCATCGTCGTCGCGGCACCGCAGCGGCTGACGCAACTGCCCAACGTGCCGACCTTCAAGGAGGTCGGGCTGGAGCCGGAGAACCGCATGGCCTACTACGGCATCTACGGTCCGAAAGGCTTGCCGAAGGAGGTGGTCGACAAGGTCAGCGCCGCGGTGAAGAAGACGCTCGAAGACCCGGCCGTGAAGAAGCGCATCGAAGAGACCGG